>JAAZCF010000091.1 GCA_012513425.1 Bacteroidales bacterium | reverse complement strand
TGAAGTTTCGTACCATGAGAATTGATACTCCTAAAGATTGTCCAACACATCTGTTAGAAAATCCAGATCAATGGATTACTAAGGTTGGTAAGTTCTTAAGGAAGACAAGCCTCGATGAACTGCCACAGATTTGGAATATCTTTGTTGGGCAGATGAGTATCATAGGGCCTAGGCCAGCTCTATGGAATCAGTATGATTTGATTGAAGAAAGAGATAAGTATGGAGCAAATGATATTAGACCAGGACTTACTGGATGGGCACAGATTAATGGTAGAGACGAGCTTCCCATTGATATTAAGGCTAGTTTAGATGGAGAGTATGTTGAGAAGATGAGCTTTAGTATGGATGTTAAGTGCTTCTTTGGGACAATCGTGTCAGTGCTTAAACATGATGGGGTTGTTGAAGGTGGGACTGGAAAGTTAGAAAGCGAAAAAGAGAAGTCTATTAGTAATTCATTATAACGGGGTGGAAAGATGTTATTGGTTACAGGTATTACAGGACATACAGGAAGATATTTTCTACAAGAACTAATAAAAAATAAATATGAAGGGCCAATCCGCTGTATTGTTAGAGAAACCTCTGATACCTCGTTATTAGATACCAGCGGATTAAATATTGAGAAGGTTGTTGGAGATATTAACAACCAAGCGTTTATTGAAAATGCTATGTTTGGCATTAATACAGTAAAATGCATATTTATAACATCCATCATTCACCTTCTATTGTACAAGCTGCAATAAAGAACAATGTGAATAGGGCAATATTAGTTCATACAACAGGAATTTATTCAAACTTCAAATATGCTTCTCAAGGCTATAAAGATGTTGAAAGGAAAGTGTCAGAATTGACATCAAATCTTGATTGTCCAACAAAAGTTACGATACTCAGACCAACGATGATCTATGGTGACCTTTGTGACAGTAATATGAGTAAGTTCATTAAAATGATAGACAAGCTTAGAATTATGCCAGTTATTAACAGAGGTAAGAGCTTAATTCAACCAGTAAATGCAAGAGACTTAGGGAAAGCATTCTATACTGTACTGATGTCACCTGATAAAACAGCAGGAAAAGCATATGACTTATCAGGTGAAAAGCCTCTACAGATGATAGAAGTTTTTAAGATGATAAGTAATAGCCTCAATAAGAAAACAACATTTGTCAGTATTCCTTTAGGATTTGGGGTAGTACTTGCCCAATTTGCCAAGGTACTGACACTTGGAAAAATAGATTATGTAGAAAGAGTGCAATGTATGGGTGAAGACAGAAGTTATCCTCATGCTGAAGCTAAGAAAGATTTCAACTATAGTCCGATGAGTTTTGAAGAGGGCATTCAAATTGAAGTGAATCAGTATTTGAAGAAGTAACTAAGTGATGAAAGTAGGAGTGACAATATGAAAATAGCTGTACTCTCAAGCCATACGTCATCACTATTTTGGTTTCGTATGGATATGATGAGAGATTTTATAAAACACGGCCATACTGTAGTTGCGTTAGGTCCGGAACCTAAAGAAAAGTGGAATAC
>JAAZCF010000090.1 GCA_012513425.1 Bacteroidales bacterium | reverse complement strand
GTTAAGCCCCTTGCGATGCTTGCGCACACGCAACAGCTCCTCCTCCATAGTGCTATCTGGTTGTTCAGTATATCTTGCAATTTGGAAATCAGAAAATCCAAGTCTCTTAGCCTCAGCCAACACATCTGCTGGCAAATCCTCAATCCTGCTATACTTGCTTAGCACCTTTGTATATTGGTATATATTATCAAGCTTTTCTAAAAACCACTTATCAATTTTTGTAAGCTCCTCTATCTTATCAATAGTATATCCATTTTCGAAAGCCTCTGCTATTGCAAATATTCTCAAGTCGGTAGGATTTGACAGTGCCTCATCAATATTTTCAAAATCAAGATCACGATTTCATACAAACCCGTGCATGCCTTGACCAATCATTCTAAGACCCTTTTGGATAATTTCCTCGAAAGATGAACCAATAGACATTATCTCACCCACAGATTTCATGGAGGAACCAATTTCGCGACTAACACCCGCAAATTTAGTCAAATCCCATCTCGGTATCTTCACAATCATGTAATCCAACTCGGGAGCCTTGTAGGCCGAGTGTGGCGTTCCCATCTCTCCTATTTGATCAAGCGTGTAGCCTAGTGCTAATTTTGTAGCCACAAAAGCAAGCGGATACCCCGACGCTTTAGAAGCCAAGGCAGAAGAGCGACTCAATCGAGCATTAATCTCAATAATTCTATAATCGTTAGTTTCGGTATTAAATCCGTACTGAATATTACACTCGCCCACGATGCCGATATGACGCACCACGCGGCTAGCCACATCCTCAAGTAGTTTTATTTGTTCGTCGGTAAGAGTAATAATTGGTGCTACCACGATACTCTCGCCCGTGTGAATACCAAGTGGGTCGAAGTTTTCCATTGGCACCACAGTGAAGCAGTGATCATTTTTGTCGCGAATCACCTCAAACTCAATCTCTTTCCAGCCCTTTAGGCTCTCTTCAACAAGTATTTGTTTTGAAAACGAGAAAGCACTTTCGCAAAGCTCCTTAAAATCAGCCTCATTGTCGCAAATCCCCGATCCCATACCACCCAGTGTGTATGCAGAGCGCACCATTACTGGAAAACCTATCTCGTTGGCAGCCCTAAAAGCCTCATCCATCGTCTCCACAGCTTGCGAGATAGGAGTTTTTGCATCAATCTCGTTTAGTTTCTTCACAAACAAGTCCCTGTCTTCTGTCACCATAATAGTTTCAACAGAAGTACCAAGCACCTTTACATCATATTTATCTAACACACCCGATTCGTATAGCTCCGTTCCGCAATTCAGTGCAGTTTGTCCACCAAACGCCAAAAGAATACCATCAGGCTTTTCCTTTTTGATTACCTTTTCCACAAAAAAGGGCGTAATCGGAAGAAAATAAACTGTATCCGCTACGCCCTCTGAGGTTTGAATTGTTGCAATGTTTGGGTTGATAAGTATCGTTTCGATGCCCTCTTCTTTTAAAGCCTTCAACGCCTGCGACCCAGAATAGTCAAACTCGCCAGCCTGCCCTATCTTCAAAGCACCTGAACCGAGTAGAATAACTTTTTTGATTGATTTATCCATTTAGATTGAAATATATAATGTGATCTATTATTTATCCCTAAAAAACCATATGTTCTATTTTATAATGTATGCAATATCACAT
>JAAZCF010000089.1 GCA_012513425.1 Bacteroidales bacterium | reverse complement strand
GGATGTATGCAAAGCTATGGGCGCAGATATCATCATAGGTGTTGATGTCGGCTCAAAAGGTAACCTTGATGCTGACAAAACGCAGTCATTGCCTCAATTGTTTTCACAGATGCTCAATATGATAACTACAGGTGAACATGAAGACAACGAAGCCTTGTGTGACATTATAATTCGTCCTGAAATATCAGATTTTGGCTCTCTTAGCTTCGATACAGCAAGCATTGACACTCTCATTGAAAGAGGCTACCAAGCTGCCGCTCAAAAAAGAGTAGAATTAGAAAATCTGAAGAGATATATAGACTATTATAAAACGAACGAAGATGCTGTTAAAAATATCCCAAAAGCTATCAATATGTATAAAGATAACTTTGCTATCTCTGGCATTGAATGCCGAGGTGTGTCTGAAAGAGATAGTAAATGGTTGATACGCAAAGCCCATCTCCACAATAAGTTTATTGTAACCGGCGTTGATATCGAAAATGCCATTTCCATTTTTTATGGTACAGGCATTTATTCATCCGTTACTCACCATTTTGAAGGCGAACAGCAGCCCTACAAGCTTGTTTTTACCTTGGAAACCAATCAACCTCACAACTTATCATTTGGCATTCGCTATGACAGCGATGAAGCAGCCAATATTCACTTGAACCTTGGATTGAATGCCAATCGCATGAACAAGCTCCGCTTGGATGTGGGAGGTCGTCTTGGCATTAATCCTCAATATTGCTTTACCTTGTCATTTGCACCTTACTATCTCCCAAGAATAGGTTTGGAATATGACTACAAAAACATACACCTTGGGTATAGCCTTCCTTCATCTAGATTTAAATTAATGTCCGATTCGTTTTATCGATATCAAGTTGAGGGTTTTTTGGCAGAGTCTTACTCAAAATCTTTTACTTCAAAAGTAGGATATAGATATAGCTATCATTCACGATATCAAACCAGCAATTCCATACTACCTGAAGATCGCGAATCATATCATGTTTCAGGATTGCACTGCAGGCTTGATTACGACATATTAGACGATGGTTATTACCCCAAAAAAGGTATAAAGACAAGTTTGTCTCTAAGCCATACCTTCACCCAAAACTTATTTGAAGACAATAAGGACGGCAATTTCTCTACTGCTTATTGGGACTTCCATTCAGCTATTTCTTTATGTGACAAATTGGTACTGGAGCCGTCTTTATATATCAGAGCCATCTTTGGAGATAAGTTAAACCAACTCTTTGGATCCCCATTCAGCAATGCTATGGGTGGAGATATTGCCGGCAGATATTTTGACTCACAAGTGCCATTTGCAGGCCTAGTAAGTCCAATGGTTTGTGAAAACTATTTGGGTGTGGCAAAAGCTGATTTGCGAGTGCAGTTGTCAGATAAATTTTATCTCTATGGTATATATAACTATGCAGCATTCGCCAATTCTTTGAGTTCATTTCAACAAGCCGTCCACATTCACGGAGCCGCTATGAAGTTGTCTTACAACTCAGTAATGGGGCCCATAAGCGCTCAAGTCCAATGGTCATCTATTTATAACAACATTGGACTCTACTTTAGCGCAGGTTTTGCTTTTTAGTTTATTCCAAACCTGAAAAGTCTATCAATTCTATTCCGACCACATCATTCATCTCGAATGAATTAATTAGCTTCATGTCAAAAGTAACTGTGTGGCTGCCTTGCGCACTATAGCTATGGGTAGCAGAAGATGAATAAGAAGCACTGCGACCATCACCCCAATCAATTGTACCTCCAAATCCTTTTTGACCGCTAAACACAGGCACAGCATACTCGGAATTACTATGCTGTATCACTAGAGTTGCCGTCTTTCCTGTTTGATTTATAGTTAATTGTGCGCTCTCTTCACCTGAATCTGTAGTAAAAGTGATTATTGCACTACGATCGCTCCAGCCTTCATTTTCGGCCACATTAAAACTTTCTGTCTTTGTTTCGAATGCTTTAGTAGTAACTCTTGTTAGCCATGATGTTGCGCTTTCATCTATTATAATATTGTATTCTGAATTAGCTTCTACATCAATGTTGAATGAACCACCTGCTACATTTATTTGCACAGAACTAGGGTCAATAGAAATACCATGATTCTCGGCTTGAGTAATATTGAGAATTTGAGATAAACCATATGTCTCGTTATAAAGTTGAACATTGCCTGTTCTTTGCGCATATGTATTATTAGGATCAACTACAAGCACTAATGGTGAGCTTGATTGAAGTTTAACCCATCTGACATTGCTTGCTATGTCGTAATTAATATTGGTTATTACTTCTACAGAAACTTGGCCTCCGGTACTAGCTACCTCATAATCGAATGTTTCAAGCATCAAGAATGGTTTTACTCCTGTTTGAGAAATACTGATAGTCTCACTTTTGCTCCCGGCCTTTAATGTAATAGTGGCTTGTCTAGTGGACACTTTGTCGTTTGGCTCAACCGAAAAAGACACTGAAGTGACAGACTGAGCCTTTGTTTCCACCTTCTTTACCCAACTAGCATCGGCAGTTGCAGTGAAATCCATGTTGCTGATAACTTCGAAATCTATGGTTCCTCCAAGGCTGTCAAGGCTGAAGTTGTTTAT
>JAAZCF010000088.1 GCA_012513425.1 Bacteroidales bacterium | reverse complement strand
TTGACATTATTTCAACCAAAGATAAATGATTTTCTTCAAAGTCTTTTATCGCTTTGAGCTTAACATTCAGAGATGGATGAATATTGTGTTTTCTTGCTAAAGCCTTTTCTCCATGCTTTTGATATGATTCCCATAAGGTCATCAAAAGCTGATTATCTACTCCAAACTTGGTGTGGATGTAGTTACAACTGTAGCCATCTTCCAACATATGCATATACTTTAATCGCTCTGCATATCCGTGTCTCTTTAATTTTGACATAACAAAACCCCGAAAGTTTTTTGTCTAACTTTCGGGGTTCGGGTCATTTAGGTCACCCTCATTTTTATATCATTATTTTTTAAATAATCTTATTATCTCTCCAATACCCATTACCAAAGAAGTAGAAAGGAATATGATTATTAGATCTCTAACACTTAATGGTTCAACACTAAAAAATTCTCCTCCTATATAAACAATGACCAATTGCCCCACTAAGATAAATAGGAGAATAAAGATAAAACTGCCGCAATCTTTCAAATGCCATGTACTTTTATTGGTTTTATATGCTTTTTCATTAAAAAGATTCCAAAACTGCAGAAAAACGAAAGTGGTAAAAAAGACACTTTGCTCATATCCTGACAAGCCATTATAATCTGATAGTGTTATTTGGGATAAACTAATATTTGCAATAATGTCTGTATGCTCCAATAGCCAGGAGAAACCCATCATAAATACACAGAAGATTCCTCCCACTACGACAATTTGACCAATCATGTGTTTATTTATGATAAACTCATTACGATTTCGAGGTAAGTCATTCATCACTCTCTTATCTGGAGGCAATGAAGATAGGGCCATAGCAGCAAAAGTGTCCATTATTAGATTTATCCAAAGCATCTGAGTAACTGTCAAAGGAGATTGAATACCGATAAATGCTCCAAAGAGAACAATCAAACATGCAGACACATTGACTATCATTTGAAAGAGAATAAACCGCTGGATATTTTGATATAGAGTCCTACCCCACATCACAGCCCTGCCTATACTAGCAAAAGAGTTATCCAAAATAGTAATGTCACTGGCTTCTTTTGCCACAGCAGTACCATCTCCCATCGATAGACCAACATGAGCCGCATTCAAAGCCGGAGCATCATTAGTTCCATCTCCTGTAACTGCCACAATTTCGCCGCTGGATTGAAGAGCCTTTACCAATCTTTCTTTGTCACTCGGACGGGCTCTTGAGATAATTTTAAGAGAGCCAAGTCTATCCATCATCTGTATATTAGACAGCTTAGCAAATTGCTTTCCGGTAATGATATTATCTTCTCCATCTGAATCTAACCAGATGCCTATTTGGCGACCTATTTCTATTGCAGTGTCACTAGTGTCTCCAGTCACAATCATTACTTTAATTCCGGCGTTTACACATTCATTCACAGATTGAGGGACATCGGACCTTATCGGATCTGAAATAGCAGCTAAGCATAATAAATTAATGTCTTCGACAGCGAGTTGTCCATTGATGATTGATATTTCATTATTATCAAGATACTTATATCCAAAAGCCAAAGTTCTCATAGCTTTGGACTGATACAGCATGGCTTGGGCAGTTGTTGCCTCCATTTCATTATCTGAAAGACTGCATTGGGCAAAAATAATCTCCGGAGCTCCTTTAACCAACAATAAATTACGATTTTCAGAAGACTTGACTACCATTGCCATATATTTATTTTCTGTAGAAAATGGCAATTCTTCAATAATATCAGCTTGAGATCGAAGAATTGTATAATC
>JAAZCF010000009.1 GCA_012513425.1 Bacteroidales bacterium | reverse complement strand
TAATTAGAAGCGCATGAAGAAATCCCAAGTTTCTTTTGCGATCCAATTGACATCAGAATCTGGATCTTTGGCAGTGTCAGTGTGACCACCGATAAATGAACCGAACATTACAGGATATTCTTCTGGAAGCCCTTTAAACTCGGTAGTGACATGGGTAGCAGTAGTGGCAGTAGGAAGCTCTGGTAATACTTTCAAACCATTGTCTTCGATATGTGTCAATACGCAATATTTTCCACCTTGCTTGCGTTCATCTGAGTTCACATATTTGCAAAGCCCGTCTTCTGTGCCTGTAGTGCTGAAGTATGCAAGTGGAAGATGTTTGTTTTCTGGAAGATAGATGTTCCAGTTGGCAGGAGCATAGCAGGCTACAGCGCGAAGCTCATTTTGGAACTCAAGTGAGAAGGAGTATGTAACCATTGCTCCGAAGCTGAATCCACAGCAGAAAATGCGGGAAACATCGATGCTCAGATTATCCTTAAAGTATTTAAGCATATCTGAAAAGAAGATATGGTCTTTGTCGTCTTGTGTGCGCCAAGGAGAACGATCAGTATAGCCTTCTGGGGCAACGAAAATAACTGGGACACCATTTTGCTCTGCGTAGGTTTGAAGACCATAATAGTGATTATCAACCATAGTTTGCATGTTACCACCCATCATGTGCATAGCAAAAACTAAACGATAAGATTGATTCTTGTCATAGTTTTCGGGGATTACTATGGTGTACTTGCGAGAAAGACCAGCACTTTCCATAGTATAGATTCCGCTCTTCAAATCTCCAAGATCTTTGCCGTAACCGGCGCTTGGAACAGGTGCGTTTTTCAGTTTGTAAGGAGTTGCAGCTGGCTGCGCATTAAGAGCAAAAACAGAAGCAAGAATAATGAGAACAAGTAGTGTTTTTTTCATTGTGATTTAAAATTATTATATAAAAGAATATGTTTCAAGAAGAACTTGTCATTCATTGCATGGTCGTTATTCGCACGTTTCATGAATAACTCCATGTTTTGATCTAATAACTGTTGCCATAGTAGTTAGTTAAAGTTTGATTACTACAAAGTTAGTATTAATTCGAATAATCTTTTCATTAAGAAGATGGAGAATGAGTATATTTTTTCTCATCTGTGAGTAATCATATAGATGGCTAAGTAAATAGATATCACAAGATCTAAATTACTTGATGGAATAACTGAAAACATGCAATCCTTCTGGAAACATCTGCAGCAAGCATCAAACAACAGCCACATCAACACCTGAGGCAAGAATGCCGAATTATGTTTTTATATTTGCAACTATGATAGGTTCCGGAAAACATAGAAATAGTTGGGTATGGCTCTTGACAGGGTTTGCTCTGGTGCAATTGATGTATTTTGTGCCTGGGGCAGGGGAGTATTATGCTCGTCACTTATATCCGGCAATTACTGCTGTTTTATCGTTTCCTGCCAGTGTTTCTCATCTGTCTTTTGGATGTGTTTTGCTCTATTTGGCTGAATTTATTGTAGTTTTTGTGTGGCTTATTAGAGCAATTGTAAAGCATAAGTTTTCGCCGGTATTTGTTTTAAAATATGTTGTTACAATTTATATATGGTTCTATTTTTCTTGGGGCATTTGTTATTCCAGAGATAGCATATACGAGAGGGCCGCTCTGGAACACTTACCTTATGATGAAGAACAATTTACTGCCTTTCTTTCAGATTATTCAGATTCAATAAATGCAGCATACTGCACAGAAGAGCTTTCCAAAGATTTTGTACAAGAAGAAGTCTATAAGATCTATAATAATTATGACGATCAATTCGGGCTTTGCAAGCCATTGCGGTGGAAAAGGGCCAAGACTATGATGTTTGAAGGCTTGACTAGCAAGATGGGAATCTCTGGTTATTATTATGGCTTCTTTGGAGAATTTCATATTAATGGAGATTGCCTACCATTTGAATATCCATTTGTCTATGCCCATGAATATTCTCATTCATTGGGTGTTGCCAATGAGGCTGAGGCTAATCTGCACGCATACATAGCCTGCACTTCAAGCAGTAACCAAGCTATGCGTTATGCAGGCTATTTGGGATTGTTTGGATATATATACAACAATGCCAGCCAATTGCTTTCTCAAGAAGCTGCATCAAAATGGTTGAAAACTATCCGACCTGAAGTCGTAGAAATGTATTTTGCCAAAGCATCTCATTGGGAATCGCTATACAGTCAACGGATAGGAAAAATTCAAAGCAAAGTTTATAATGCTTTTCTCAAGTCAAACGGCATTCCATCGGGAATTAAAAATTATTCTGAAGTTGTGTCTCTTCTAATGGCATTATAACATTTGTTTATCATTTGGATAAACAACACCCCATTCTTTTCTCAAATTATCCATAAGTTTCATAATACGGATGGTTTCTGAATGAGGCATATCTGGAGCTTCAATAAGGCTTTTACTGATGGCATCTTGACATGCAAATACCTGATATTCATATCCTGTGATTTGTGTAGGAGTTTCCAAAACCTTGATAAGCTTATTATCAGCAGAATAAATATGCGCTGTGTGAGGGTTATTGACATTGTCAATTATCAAATAACCTTTATCTCCAGAAATAATTCCGCGACGAGCGTCCCAGCACATATTACTGCTTTGCAGAGAAGCCATGCAACCATCGGTAAAGCGAATAGAAATGTTGCAGGCAGTGTCCACGCCATTCTGAATATCTGCATCTGACACTATTTTGGCTATTGGAGCATCAAAGTACATAAGAGCAAAATTGATAACATATACTCCTAGATCAAGCAAAGCACCACCACATAGCTCTGGTTTATACATTCTCTCTTTCTCCCAATTGTTATAACTGAGAGTAGCAGAAATGGTAGCTGGTTTGCCAATGATACCTTCATTGATGGCCTGCTTAACCATTTTGGAAAGAGGCATATATCTAGTCCAGATTGCTTCTGCCAAGAATAGGCCTTTTTCTTTTGCCAGGCGGCAAAGCTCCTCTGCTTCGCGGGCATTAGCTGTAAAGGCTTTTTCGCAGAGAACATGTTTGCCATGCTCAAGAGCTAACTTAGTATGTGCGTAATGGTGGGAATGAGGAGTGGCGATATATACAAGATCAATATTGTCATCAGCAACTAACTCTTCGTAGCTGCCGTAGGCTACTTCAAAACCATTTTTTTCTTTAAACTCTATAGCTTTTTCCAAACTGCGAGAAGCGATTGCATATTGTGTGGCCCTTTCAGTGCCATTTAGGGTGTTGGCCATTTGCTGAGCAATCCAACCTGCTCCAATAATTCCTATATTGAATTTTTTCATGTTGTTAAATCATAATATATTTGTACTAAGATACGCAAATTAATGATTTCGAAGAATCAATACCCCATAAAAATCACCTTTAGACGCACTTCCAGGCTCTCTATGCGTGCCACAAAGAAAGGAGAGATTCATGTATCAGCTCCTTTGGGCATGTCTCAAAACACTGTGAATGCTTTTATTGATGGTCATACCGCGTGGATGGAAAGGGTAGTGGTCAAAATGCAGGCTGCTGTTGCTGCAGAAATCGACTTCTATGGGAGACTGCCGTTAGACAGCCCTCAGCAGCGACTCCAAGCTGAACAGCAACTCTCAACCATAGTGACTCCATTACTGGAGAATTATTCAAAGCAGATGAAAGTCAAACCGGGAATAATTATGTACAAAAAGATGAAATCTCGTTGGGGCTTGTGCAACTGCGGCAGTGGTAAAATCGAATTCAGTCTCTATCTTTTACTTTTGCCAGAGTGGTGCATCAAAAGCATTGTGGTGCATGAATTGGCTCATCTACGCGTGCCAAATCACGGCAGTCGTTTTTATGCCTTGATGGATAATTATTACCCTCAATGGAGAGAAGCTAGAAAATATATAAAGAAAGTGTTTAGCTGAGCTTAAGTGCAGCAGCCAATTCTTTGATGTGTTCAGGGGTTGTGCCGCAACAGCCGCCAACAATGCTTGCCAAATTCTCATCAACAAATTGTTTAACCTTTACTGCGAAATCCTCAGGACTTTGAGAATATTTGCCATACATGTCAGGCATCCCTGCATTTGGATGGGCACTAACCCTAGTAGTTGCAATTTTGCTGAGATTGCGCAAGAATGGCAACATTTGCTCTGCTCCCAATGAACAATTAAGTCCAATAGAGAATAATTTTTCATTGGAAATCTGTGCATAAAACTCCTCAATAGACTCGCCTGAAAGCAGTCTTCCAAAAGAATCAGACATAGACATAGAAAGCATTATCGGAATCTCTATAGCCTTTTCAGCCTCCAAAATGCGGATGGCAGCTATGGCCATTTTTGCATTCAATGAGTCAATGACAGTTTCAATCATCAGAATGTCAGCGCCACCTTCTATCAAACCTTTGGCTTGAAGATAGTATGCCTTTTGAAAATCTTCCGGAGTAATAGGGTCATCCATCAAAGGGGCAAGAGTTGCACTTTTGCTGGTGGGTCCCATACTGCCAACTACATATCTTGGTTTGTCCTGGTTTTGGTTGGTAAAAGCCTTAGCTTGCTGAGATGCAATCTTTGCTGCAGCATAGGCAATTTCATATGATTTATCTGCCAAGCCAAAGCCTTCCAAATTGATACTGCTGGCTCCGAAAGAGTTGGTCTCTATCAGATCGGCACCGGCTTCAAGATAGCGTTGATGTATTTGGGCAACAACTTCAGGATGTGAAAGGCAAAGCTCGTCAGGACAGCCTGAATAGCCAAATTCTTGAACTTGAGTGCCGAAGCCCCCATCAAGCAATAATAATCGTGCAGGAATCATCATTTTAACTTTATTATTACGGCAAAAATATCAAAAAAATAATTAACATTGCAGCTCAAATTTGAAAAATCATGAGTAAACTCACAATTCCACAGAACTACACAGCCTTAATAGATGCAAATCAAACCGAGCAAGGTATAAAATATATTAAAGATTTTTTTCAACAAGCTCTTTCGTCAGCCCTCAGACTACACAGAGTAACAGCTCCGTTATTTGTGCTTAGTGGTCAAGGAATTAACGATGATTTGTCAGGAATAGAGAGACCAGTAAGTTTCCCAATTAAAGATATGGGTGATGCCAAGGCAGAGATAGTTCATTCACTTGCAAAATGGAAACGTATGACTTTGGCAGAATACGACATTGCCAATGGCTATGGTATTTATACTGATATGAATGCCATCAGGGCGGATGAAGAGATGGATAACCTTCACTCAATGTATGTGGATCAATGGGACTGGGAAGCTGTGATTGAAGAGAGTACAAGAAATTTGGACTATTTGAAACAGATAGTTAAAAGAATCTATCATTGCTTGCTTCAAACTGAGTATATGGTTTATGAGAGATTTAACATTAAACCTATTCTACCTCCAAACATTCATTTCATTCATTCAGAAGAATTGTTGGCCATGTATCCGGATAAAGATCCGAAAGAAAGAGAAAATCTCATAACCAAAAAATATGGTGCTGTCTTTATCATAGGGATTGGTGGCAAGTTGTCGGATGGAACTATCCATGACAGCAGAGCTGCTGACTATGACGATTGGTCAACAACAGATCCTCAAAGTGGTCTGCCAGGATTGAATGGTGATATTTTATTATGGTATGAGCCGCTTCAAACATCTTTGGAGTTATCGTCAATGGGTATTAGAGTTGATGTACCAGCATTGTATCGTCAGCTTGAACTTTGCGGTCAACAGCAAAAATTGTCTCTATATTTCCACAAACGCCTCATTAATGGAGAGCTTCCTCTCAGCATAGGTGGAGGTATCGGCCAGTCAAGACTCTGTATGTTTGTACTTCGCAAAGGCCATATTGGTGAGATTCAAGCCAGCATTTGGCCTGAAGATATGAGACAAGAGTGCAAAGAGCACGGCATTGAGCTTATTTAGCACTTGGGTCGCTTAAACCAAAGTATTTTATCAGAAAGCTTTCAGGATTATCAGTAGCTGTGTGGACATACTCAGCCATGGCTTCTATACGCATCATGTTTCTGTTTACCCTTTGTTCGTATTCATCTATTGGCAGATATAGGTTTGAATCATAAAGCCTTTCGTTGACAATATGCAGAACGGGAGATTTGACCTTTGGAGAGTACC
>JAAZCF010000087.1 GCA_012513425.1 Bacteroidales bacterium | reverse complement strand
ATTATGAAGTGAATGGTTCTACTTGGAATAGACTTGATGTTATCGTTACAAACAACTAGATTTACATATCCCCGTTATTTACATAAAAGCGAGGAGTTGGCTAATCAAGCCAACTCCTCGCTTTTGTGTCTTAAGTAAGTTATTTTACTGTCACATGGTAGTATTCAAAGTCAGCGTGGCCGCCTTTTGCTATTGTTGAGAAGCAGTAAAGGAAAGTACGGTAGCCCATGAATACATCAAGAGTATAGCGCATCTGTAACTCAATGCCACAGTCTTGCCAATTCTTTCCACCATCAAATGAATAAGCCAAATTCACAAAGTCACGCTTTGTTTGTGACAAGTCCACAGGATCAAAAGTGTATATGACTTTGAGAGCCACAGATGAGATTCCTGCAGGAACAGGCAAATTGAGCTTTACCTCTGCCCCATCTTCATCTGTGCCAAAAGTGCGTTTGTCATTGCCGCGACCTGTTCTCTGAAGCACTTGAAGAGACTTACTGCCATCCTCAGCAACTGCAATACCTACAGAGGTATAATTGCTTTGGAATGCGCAAAGACCTGCTCTGTCGCCAGCTTTCAAACCGCTGAAATCCATCAAAACTTCAGTTTCACAACGAGGACCAACAGTCCTTTGAGAAAGCGAGTTGCGAGCCCTGAAAATATGAGGGACTACAGAAGCAGATTTCAAACGAAGCCAACCTGGGCGCTCAGTCACACTCCATGCGCTGTTATCAGGATTATGGTTCCACTGCCAAGCCAAGTTTAGTATATTCTCTTTGTAGTTAAATTCATCGTTAGTATACCATTGTGTAGTAGAAACTTTCTTTGTCTGAACACTTACCTCGGCAGGCATTTGTCCTACTTGAGGAAGTTGAGCCGCACCATAAGTTTTTCCTGTTGCAGCTCCTGCAGCATCGCCACCAGCCAACACCGGCCAATCATTTTCCCATTCCATAGGGACAAGTACAGGGCAACGACCTACTCCGCCATGGTCTTGGAAAAGAAGTGCATACCACTCTCCGGTAGGTGTATCAACGATACCGCCTTGAGCCACACCATTAGCAGAGAAACCACCTTTTCCTTCATCAAGAGAAGTGTATAGCACAGTTTTTTGCTCGTATGGGCCAAGAATATTTTGACTGCGGTTTACGATTTCCCTGCGGACACCGCCTCTAGGCCAATCAATGTCAAACAAATAGTAGTAACCATTTCGTTTGTATAGGTGGCTACCTTCTGCGTTGAGCTGAATATCACGAGAGCGAAGGTTCAAAAGGACACTATCTACAATACTATCTTGCTTTACAGCTTTGAAGCCATCAGTCAACTCAGTGATTTTCAAAACTCCGTTGCCATAAACAACCCAATGGCGACCATCGTCATCTTTGAAGAGAGCAGGGTCATGGAACACGACGTTAAAATCGCTGCGAGTCCAATCTTTTCCTGTCAAGTCTTTTGTGTGATAAATGTAGCTCTTCCCCTGCTCATTGGCGATGAAACAAATATGGAACATGCCATCATAATATTTGATAGAAGAGGCCCATGAGCCTCCACCATAGCTATGAGCGCCGTTTTCAAGGTTCGCTTTGTCATTATCTTCCAATTGGTCATATACATAATTAATGATTTCCCAGTTGACAAGGTCGGTACTATGCATGATTGGCACACCTGGCAAAAGGTGCATTGTAGTGCTTGTCATGTAATAGTCATCACCTACTCGAAGGATATCTGGGTCAGGCACATCCCCGTAAATTACTGGATTCACTGTACGAACCACTTTATTGGAGCATGAGACTGTCGCAAATACCAATACTGACATTGTTGCTGCCAGCAATACGTTTGTTAGTGTTTTTTTCATAAAGTTTATTTAGAGGTTTTTCTGTCTAGATCAGTGTCGAAAAGAATACCGCCGGCATCAATAGAGATGGTCATATT
>JAAZCF010000086.1 GCA_012513425.1 Bacteroidales bacterium | reverse complement strand
ACTATATGTTATAGGCTATAAGAATAAGGTATTTGCTCATACCAATTAATCAGCCTTATTTTGCCACAGGTTTAGAAAAATAAGACTATGGTTATTACAGAAAAAAGGGCAAATGTCATACACGGATTGTTACTTATAGCTGGATTCAGCTTTGCAGCATTTTACATCTCCAATTTTCAGTGGGTAAAGAATTTATCTCTCAGTCCTCTCATTATAGGTTTTTTGATAGGCATTGTTTATGCAAATTGTCTTCGAAACCATCTTCCTGAAACATGGGTACCAGGTATTAAGTTTTGTACCAAACAGATACTACGTTTAGGCATCATACTATACGGCTTTAAACTCACTATTCAGAATGTTGTAGCCGTGGGTGTACCTTCGCTCGTTGTAGATACCATTATTGTAAGTGGAACCATATTGCTAGGATTGTTATTTGGAAAAATACTCAAAATTGACAGAGAAACAGCCCTTATGACCTCTACCGGCAGTGCTATTTGTGGCGCAGCGGCCGTTCTCGGAGCAGAGCCAATAGTCAGATGCGAGCCGCATAAAACTGCAGTGGCCGTCTCAACAGTAGTAATATTTGGAACTATCTCAATGTTCCTTTATCCCATAATGTATCGCGCAGGCTTGCTCTCTTCACTAGATGATATGGGGGTAGCTATATACACAGGTTCAACACTTCACGAGGTGGCACATGTAGTGGGTGCCGGAAATGCCATGGATCCCACAGGTCAAATAGGCATAGCCGATAATGCTACTATAGTCAAGATGATAAGAGTGATGATGCTTGCTCCCGTACTCTTGATAATGGGATTTTGTCTGAACCGATCAAAAAAAGGAAATGCCGAAGCTATTAACAAGAGAGGAAAAATCACCATCCCTTGGTTTGCTTTTGGTTTCATAGGAGTAATTATACTCAATTCCGCAATAAAGTTTGTTCTATCAGACGCATCATTTACTTCTCAACAGATATTCAATAGCGCTCTTTCATCCATTGGTAACTTTGATACGTTTTTACTCACTATGGCCATGACAGCATTAGGCACAGAAACCAGCTTTGCCAAATTCAAACAGGCCGGTGCAAAACCCTTTCTATTGGCCGGCATGTTATATATCTGGCTAATATTTGGCGGTTATATGCTATGCAAATATCTCGTCCCTTGTCTATCTTGATAATCAAACATAAATAGATTATCAATAAACTATTTATTTATATCGGAAATACAACGAACACAGCGGCATCCCATATGGCGTGAGATATTACCAAAGCAGGCAACCAGTTCGGCTTGATATAGTAAAGAAAACCCCAGACAGCTCCGGCAACCATAGCGGCCATTATTAGCATAAAATTGAACGACCAGATATGGATAAGAGAATAAATGACAAGAGTAATTAGCATTGCCGCAAAAGGACCTTTTGTCTTGGTTAGTCTTTGCTGGATGAATCCGCGCCAGAAAATTTCCTCGGCAGGACCGGTCAGCGCAATAAGTTGCATAGCCACTAGCCATTTTTTCGCACCTTCACCCATGGCATAAATACTGTCTACCTGCGGGCGGCTGAAGTTGAACATCAATGACGATAATTTGTCACCCGTCCAAAATATGCCCCACAACACGGCAGCAATCAGAATACCCAAAGCTATCTGTTGAATATTAAACCTGAGTTTGATTTCTCCCCACAAGAAGGCCAGTGTGATAAGAATTGCTGAACTGATAGCCATAATCAGCCAGAAATGACTCGCAAGCCCCATCCAAGGGTTGAACATCACGAACCAGAGCAGCGCGGCGACAGAAACAGATATTATGAGATTATTTCTCATATTATCGACGAAACGACAAAACCGACCACCAGACAGATGCTTGACACCATCTGCAGTTTCGCAGTCATAAGGTCCAATTGATTGAAGGCAGAAAGACCTTCAGTTTTGTATTTCAGGGCTTGTTTTGTGTTGGCTAACACGACGGGAGCAGACAGAATCACAGCAAGAGTCCATACGGGGAATAGACCAACTGCAGTCATAATAATAGTGTATACAATTGGAGACCAGATATAAAAAATATATGCCGCCAGAGATGCTTTTTCACCAATTACAGAGGCAAATGATCTTATTCCCGCCTTCAAATCCGTAGGTATATCACGTGTGTTGTTACTGTGAAGCACTGCCACAGTAATGAATCCTACCGGAACACTGAGCAATAGAGTAGACCATTCGATATGGCTGGCCGATACCTGATAGGTGCCAATCATCGGCAATACACCGAACACTATGAAAATGAGCAGGTCACCGAGTGCGTAGAATTTTGAACGTGAATAGAGCAATGTCAGAAGAGCGCCAGATATTCCGATAGCAAGAAGTAAAAGGCTGCTGCGAAATGTGAGTACGATGCCAATCAGGCAGCCAATGGCAAACAATATTATCGAATAGACCAAATAGTCCTTAGCTTTGAACTCTCCGCTCACAAGGTTGGGAACACAAAACGCGTCAGGATTGTCAATCCCCGTCTTATAGTCAAAATAGTCGCTTAATACATTGCCGGCAGCATGGAAAAAAATAATGCCGACAAGAGCAAGAACCGCATTAAGCCAGTTAATATCGGGCAAGAATCCCTTCCAAATCATAAATACGACAGTCATGATAACTGGTGTGGCTGAAACCACAAATGACCACGGACGTGTCACAAAAAACCATTTTTTAATCATATTTCGTGAAGAATATTTGTTGCTTGACACAGATTTTTCGCTACAAACATACGAAATGATTTCAAAATAAAAATCACTTTTGGGTAAACAAATCCCCGCCGAAGTAGCAGCTACTTGAGAGTAGGGTAGGTTGTGGGCGTCTTTGTTAATACAATGCCAAAAGGAGGCATTCAAGAAGTGTGCTGCATGGAATCCATGCACAGATAGCAATAGTGTCTTACGATGATAGCTATGTGTTTTATCAGCCTATTGATGGCTGGACTTTATATGAGCCGCCTAGTCAAAAATAATATGGACGATCCATTCAACAACGAGAACGAGTCATTTATGAGGGAAACCACCTTCGAGTATAGTTTGCTATGCGAACTAACATCAACATAATTGGCACTTCAACCAATACACCTACGACTGTGGCAAGTGCCGCTCCCGATTGCAAACCAAATAATGAAATTGCCACCGCTACCGCCAACTCAAAAAAGTTGCTTGCTCCAATCATTCCTGCCGGAGCAGCTATGTTGTGAGGCAATTTTGCCGCTTTAGACCAACCATAGGCTACAAAGAAAATAAGAACGGTTTGGATAATGAGCGGAACAGCTATTAATAGAATGTGTAAAGGGTTTTTGAGAATTGTTTCACCTTGAAAAGAAAACAGAATCACCAAAGTAAGCAGTAGTCCGCCAATAGTGAAATTGTCGAACTTCTTAACAAATACATTATTGAAGTATTCTATGCCTTTCTTTTTTACTACGGCAATACGCGTTAGAATACCTGCTGCCAATGGGATTACTACAAACAGCACGACAGAAAGCAACAGCGTATCCCATGGAATCTCAACACCGCCAATGCCCAATAAAAACGCAATAATCGGAGCAAATGCCACAAGGATAATCAAATCATTCACAGCAACCTGCACCAATGTGTATGCTGCGTCTCCTTTGGTAAGATAGCTCCAAACAAAGACCATAGCCGTACATGGAGCTGCACCAAGTAGTACAGCGCCAGCCAAATATTCATGTGCCAGCTCTTTTGGTATAAATGCTTTAAATATCACATTAAAAAACAACCATGCAATACCGAACATCGTAAACGGCTTGATAAGCCAGTTCGTGACGCAAGTTATCATTATACCTTTTGGACGTTTGCCGACATTCTTAACACTCTGAAAATCTACTTTAAGCATCATCGGGTATATCATCAACCAAATCAAAATAGCAACGGGAATTGACACGTTTGCATACTCAAACTTACTCAGTGTATTCGGTACAATAGGTAAGTATTGGCCAATAACAATTCCCACAACGATACACAATGCCACCCATACAGTGAGGTATCGTTCAAAAAAACCTATGCCTTGTTTCTTTT
>JAAZCF010000085.1 GCA_012513425.1 Bacteroidales bacterium | reverse complement strand
TGCACACCATGGAGCGCTATTTTACCAAAGACACAGACATGTTGCTGCGCTCAGCAATGTCCGAGGCCTTACTTCGCACAGTGAAAGATGCTGCCGATACCCTTCTTTGCCGCCATCCTTCGCAGGCAGAGGCCTTCCAAGCCAGGAGTGACATTATGTGGGCCTCATCCATTTCTCACAATGATTTGCTGGGCACCAGACAAAGCAGCGATTTTGCCAGCCACAAGATTGAGCATGAGCTCAGCGCCCTATTTGATGTGACTCATGGTGCAGGACTTTCAGCCATATGGCCTTCCTGGGCAAGATATGTCATGAAAGAAAACCCTCAACGCTTTGCAGACTTTGCCACCAAGGTTATGGGGGTGCAGCCTGCTGAAAACCTTGAACAGACAGCGCTCAAAGGCATTGAAGCCATGGAAGACTGCTACCGCCGCTGGAGCATGCCTATCGGGATTAAAGCCCTTCTCGGCCGGAACCTTCCCGAAGAAACTCTCTGCCTGATGGCTGACAAATGCACAAAAGGGGATAGTTTCCACCCGGGCTATTTCAAATCTCTGACTAAATCCGACATTATGGAAATCTACAGAATAGCAAACAATTAACGTATTCTATTGATTACAAAAGTATTATAATATAACATTAAAGTTATACCGTATTTTTCTATGAAAAAGATTATTTCTACCAATAATGCCCCTGCCGCCATAGGCACTTATAGCCAGGCCATCATGGCCGGCGACACCATCTATGTTTCAGGCCAATTGCCCATCGACCCTGCCACAGGTGCTTTTCCGGAAGGTGGAGCCCGCGAGCAATTTGTTCAGATTTTCAAAAACTTGCAGGCAATTTTGGCTGAAGCCGGCTGCAGCTTTGACAATGTTGTTAAGACCACTATGTATTTGGCGAACATTGCCGATTTTGCCACTCTCAATGAAGTCTATGCTCAGTATTTTAAAGAACCTTATCCTGCCAGAGTTGCTTTTCAGGCGGCTGCTCTTCCAAAAGCTGCCATCTGTGAAATAGATGTTATTGCTGTAAAATAGTATTTATGACACAATCTCTCAAGGAATTCATTGAAGCTGAGATTTTGCCACGCTATGATGCTTTCGACAAAGCACATAGCCGCGACCATATCATTGCTGTCATTGAGCAAAGTCTGAATTTTGTCCCCTATTACGATGTAGATGAGGACATGGTATATGCCGCAGCTGCATACCACGATTTAGGTATAGAGTTTGGGCGTGAATTGCATCACATCCATTCAGCTCGCATCGTGCGCGAAGATTCCCGCTTGCTCAAGTGGTTCAACCCTCAGCAGATAGAAACCATAGCATGTGCTGTGGAAGATCATAGAGCATCCTCCAAGAGTGAACCTCGCGGTATCTATGGGCGCATATTGGCAGAGTCCGACAGAGTAATTATCCCAGAGCAAGTAGTGTTGCGCATTATTCAGTTTGGTCAGTCGCACTATCCCGCCTGCGACACAGAACAACGATGGCAACGCACCCTGCATCATCTTAAAGAAAAATATGGCCACGACGGATACCTTCGGCTATGGATTCCTGAATCGCCCAACCATGTCCGTCTGCAACAACTT
>JAAZCF010000084.1 GCA_012513425.1 Bacteroidales bacterium | reverse complement strand
TCAAAAATTACCTTTACAGCATATTCATACGAAAAACTTTGTTGATCATGCGTCACCGTTAAGTTGAGTTTGTAATCGCCTCCTATCTCAAACATGTATTCGAGATTTGGAGTTGTAGCTATTACTTCTTCATTGAGGAACCATAGAAAGTCAATCGCTACATTTTCAGGGTACTCAGGAGTTATTCTTAAAAGCTGATTTACTTTGGCAGTAAACCCACCTTCGGGAACTTTCACTATAATATCCTCTTGCGTAAATATAAACGGCTCATCTTTATCGCAGGAGGTCATTAGTAGTACTGCCCCTGACAACAGAAGCAGTACTATACTATTCAAAAATCTGAAATTCATATTTTATCAATGTTTTTAATTAAAATCTTACGCAAACATCATCGTAAGCAAAATAAGCGGGTTGGCTGAAACCATAGCCATTGTCACTGCTGCCGCTGACATTAAACTCAATGCTTACAACATTTCCAAGGCTCGATAGATCCCATTTAGTCCATTCTGACACGATATTATCAGGACCATTGCACATATAAATTTCACATTCACCTGTTTTTTGAGCATCTGCATCGTAACCGATAGCAATCAACTTAACCCAATCATCTGGACCAATTTGTGCAGTAAGACCATTTCCGTTACAGTAACAGTTGATTGCATAGGTAGAGTTATTGACATACATATGGTCTATGGTACGTGCCACACCATCTGCAAAGTTTATTGCCGGTAAAAATTCGGTCCCATTCCATGGTGAACCATCTTTATATCCAAAGTGCATGGCGAAGTTATTTGAACCATTGTGTCCTCCTCCGGTAGTATTCATCTCGTCACTTGCGACATCATTATAGACTGTCAGTTGATAATTAAAATCTCCATAACTGGAATAATTCTTTGTGTTGTAGTTTGAGATCGCATGACCACCACCCCAATAACAATAAGCGTCGTAGTTATAAGGTACAGTGTGCATCAATCCAGTATTTCCCTCATCGTACCAATAATATTTTGCTGTAGAATAATCACCATAAAGCATAGCTCCTCCGTATTGAGTATTGTCAATTAGGTTTGACCATTTTGATATGGTAGTATTGCTGTAATCTAAAGTATATGTATTGGCTTTAAAATCATTGTCTTCAAATGTTAATGTACGCAACTCAAATTCAAAACAAGAAATATGTAGTTTTGATATTCGAGTGTTTCCTACCTCGTCAGAGACTAATATGCGAATCTCACAATTGCGATTTGCATCGGTAACTGTAGTTGGGGCAGTTATTGCAATCTTTACATCACTGATGGCACGAACTTGCGTATATGATAGTTCTGCATTCCAACCTTTGGTAACCTCTAGAACTTTGCAATAATCAAGATTTACAGATGTAAGAGAGAACTCAGCTGTTGTACCAACCTTTATAGTTCGATTGTCTCCATCAACAAAAGAAACGGAGAGTGGAGCGTTTTTTTCAATCGTAATAACTGTGCCATTTGATTGAGTTATAATAACAGCAGTATCAGTTTCTTCAACTGAACTAAAAAATGAATCTCCTTTTTCCCCAGTTGCTTTTATTCGGTTTCCATATGAGTCAAGAATATGACTAGGTCCATCTCCTGTATCAACAGTCCAATATCCCTCAGAATCTACTCCTAATATCGGTGTTACACCAGCAGCACCATTGGATCCTGTAACTGGAATATTATCGCCATTATCATCTAAGATCCAATTAGTCAGTTTATTTGTGGTTTGTGTCCAATAGTAAATGCCATCTTCATCAACTTTAACTCCAATTATCGGAGCATTCTCTCCATTCACACCATTTTTAAGTGTAACTGAAGAATTGTCACTTAAAGTAAGTTTATAACCGTCCTCAATTTGCTCTACATTGGTTATAACTTTACCTTTATTTAAAGCATCAACAATTGTTTGAATGGAAGAAATATCTTCATTCATTTTTGCCACCGTTTTTTCAAGGGATTCAACACGCTGGTCAATCTCTTCTACTTTATTCCATAAATCGTTGTCATCGTATTCACACGACCACACCATGCCCAACATACAAGTCAGGATAAACATCTTTAATAAATTTTTCATACGAACTAATTTTATTGATTAAATATTATTGAATTGGTTTTAATTTCTTTCTTGTAAAAGCAAAGTGTGCCGGAATATCGCCTGTTGTAACCGACCATTTTCGCACTCCTTCCTTGCTATAGCAATGTAATTTACCGGGGGTTACATAGTTTTTTGCATCGGTCACAAAGAACTCTCTTGTCTCAGGATTAATAGCCACTCCGTATGGGATTACAATATCTTTCTCCGTTCCATCCTTGATAAAGTTTCGAGTAACAATATCCTCTTTCTGCGTATCGTATATGGCGTAGGTTATGGTGTTACGATTGGTATGATAGCTCCACTCAGTGCTGTACACATAAAGTGAGTCACCACAGAGAGCCATTTCACTATTGGGTAGATTTTCAATCTCGCGTACCACCTTGTCTGTTCGACTATCTATCATGAGCGTCTTCGATGGGATATCATAATAGTCTCCACGAGAAGAAACATAGATATACCCGTTCTTGTCAATCTCCATACGATGTAGGTTGATAGCGACCTCTATTTTCTTTATTTCGGTAAATGTTTCCAAATCGATGACCGAAACAGTGTTGTCATAATTGGGAACGCGATAGCCACCAGAATTGGCAACATAGAGTTTATTACCACTAATGACCATCTCTTCGGGTTGGAAGCCTACAATGCAAGTGTCTATTACTGCCAATGAAGCGGTATCCACCTTAGCCACATAACCCAAACGAGCATTGGGATCTATCTGTACGGGACCAGCGTATGAACTGACATAAGCATACCCTTTGTAAAAAGCCAAGTATCGACAGTTAGGAATGGATATTTGTGTGATATGTTTGGCTGTTTCTACATCCATCACCTCCACAAAGTGAGAGCAGTTGATGACGGCATATAGTTTATTGCCGTAGATTTCCAGGTCATTCCCCACATCACCAAGCTCTTTCAC
>JAAZCF010000083.1 GCA_012513425.1 Bacteroidales bacterium | reverse complement strand
GGTTTGCTTGCATCTGCTGCCGTTCTGACTTCGATGTCTGCGGTGGCCGCGGCCGAAGATGTGAATATCTACACAACGCGTGAGCCTGGTCTTATTCAGCCACTCTTAGATGCATTCACGGCTTCTTCAGGCGTGAAGGTTAATACTGTTTTTCTAAAAGATGGTTTGATTGAACAAAATGCCGAAAGGCAATATTTTGAAATAAAAGAGCCTTATATTCACAAAGATGATAAAACTGATGCAGAGCTCACAATTGAGCCTTGCAACCATTTTGAGGCGCATCTTTTGATAGATTTTAATTCTTCAGTAGTGGGTGTCCAAGAATACAGCTTCAACTATGACTTAAACTATGCAAAAGAAATTGCACCTTGTCGCACTTTCTGCTTTTTCAGTCAATTGGAACAACTGTCCGCTGCAGGCCTTATCAAAGGTGGCGATATGGAGAAATCCTTAGTTATTGTAGATAATGACCCAAGTGAGGACCAGATAAAACGAATAGCATCTCTTTTCAATGCCGGCAACATAGAAGTTAAAAAAGGATATCTTAGCAATGTTGAGTTACATTATGATAATGAATGTGCCCGACACAAAATGTTGGATCTGATTGGTGACTTCGCTCTGGTCGGCCTCCCTTTAAAAGCAAAAATTACCGCTAAAAAAACAGGACATCGCATCAACACAAATGTTGCTAAAATCCTCTTACAAAATAAATAAGATATGGAAGAAATGTATTATTTGCACCCCGATGCCAAAATCGGAGAAAATGTAACAATTGAACCTTTTGCTTATATAGCTGCAGACACTATCATTGGTGACAATTGTTGGATAGGGCCCCATGCTGTCATTATGGAGCATGTCAGAATTGGTAATGGATGTCGTATTTTTCCAGGGGCAGTAGTTGGCGCAATTCCTCAGGATTTAAAATTTTCCGGAGAACTCTCTTATGTTGAAATTGGTGATAATACTACTATTCGCGAATGCGCCACAATCAATAGAGGCACAGCAGCAAGCGGCAAAGCATTGACAAAAATCGGCAACAATTGCCTTATTATGTCCTATGCCCATATTGCTCATGACTGCCACGTGGGAGATAATTGTATTTTGGTAAGCCACACAGGAATAGCCGGAGAAACGGATATTGATGATTGGGCAATTATTGGCGGTGGCACCATGGCCCATCAATTTTCAAGAATTGGCGCTCATGCCATGATTGGCGGGGCAAGTGCTATTAATAAGGACATCCCTCCTTATATTTTAGCAGCTCGCAACCCTATTGCTTTCGAAGGTATCAATATCGTTGGTCTTCGTCGCAGAGGTTTTACCATTGATGACATTGAAGAAATTAAAAACATTTATTCAATAATTTACGATAGCGACAATAATGTCACAGATGCATGCAGAATGGTGTCTGAGTTATTCCCCGAAAGCAAACATTCTAAGATTATTCTAGACTTTATCAAAGCCTCCAAACGTGGCATTGTCAAATAGTATAGCTCTTCTCTCTTGCGCTTATTTTCCGCCGGTTGAATATTTTCATATCCTGGCGGAATATCCGTTAGTGGCAATTGAGGCTTTCGAAAACTATCAAAAACAATCATATCGCAGTCGGTGCGTTATTTATGCCTCTGAAGGGCCTTGCGTTTTGCAACTCCCTATCTGTCATGATTCGCTTCGCTCTGAACCTATAAGTGCCACACGCATTGATTATAGCAAAAATTGGCTTCATCAGCATAAAATTGCTATTATGTCTGCATATCGATCATCCTCTTTTTTTGAATATTATTGGGACGATATTGTGGCAATTTTGGATAGCAAACCGGAGCGATTATTTGACCTTAATTTTCAATTAACAAAACATATAGCCAACGAATTGGGACTTAGATGCACAATTACTGCAACAGATCACTACTATCAGGAAAGCGAAGATGATTTTCGCAATCGAATTCACCCAAAAGCAAAGCAAACTATATTTGAGCCTAAGCCATATTATCAAATCTTTTCTGAAAAAGCGGGTTTCTACGGTAATTTATCAATTTTGGATCTTCTGTTTCACGAAGGTCCTCAAGCTATTGATTTTTTATAGCATATAAATAATCTATATTTGTGATGCTGATAGTAAAAAATGGTATCATGGATAGTAGGGCGATAGGAAAGGCAGGGGAAGATGCCGCGTTGAAATATTTGCAAGAACGAAATTTAACTCTAAGAGATAAAAATTGGCGTTGTGGCCACTATGAGTTGGATTTAATAATGGAAGATGATTTTTCAATAAGAATCGTTGAAGTGAAAACTCTTTCTAAAGAAGATGGGTTCAGCCCTGCTGAAAACATGACTAATGCAAAGATTTCAAAGCTTATCAAAGCAGCCAGACTCTATTATTCACAAAACCATACTGAAAAGGAATTGTTTTTCGATGCTGTATTTGTCATATTTGACAATAATCAACCTCAAATCGAATATATACCACAAGCATTTTTGCCTATCTATTCAAAATAAGTAAATTCGCAGCATAATTAAATGATAATTACGATGCTTACTTCACTAACTGCAATTTCTCCGATAGACGGACGCTATCGCTCAAAAACTGTTTCTTTAGGAAACTATTTCTCAGAATTTGCTCTTATTAGATACAGAGTTAAAGTTGAGATTGAATATTTCATAGCGTTGTGCCAAATTCCTCTTCCCCAATTGCAAGGATTTGATAAATCACTCTTTTCGGACTTACGTTCTATCTACGAGGACTTTTCGGCTGAGGATGCTGCTACTGTCAAAGAAATTGAGAATACCACAAATCATGATGTGAAAGCTGTTGAGTACTTTGTAAAAAAGAAATTTGCAGAGCTGAATATTAGTCAGGCTCATAGCGAATTTGTTCATTTTGGACTCACATCTCAAGATATCAATAATACGGCTGTGCCATTGTCACTCAATGAATGCATTGCAGAGGTCTATCTTCCTGAACTCACAGAAGTATATGATATGATTCACTCAATGGCAGAGGAGTGGAAAGATGTACCAATGCTGGCTCACACTCACGGACAGCCGGCCTCTCCAACCCGCCTTGGTAAAGAATTCGAGGTATTTGCAGTCAGAATGAAGATGCAAATGGATGATTTGAAGAAATGCTTCTATCCTGCTAAATTTGGAGGAGCAACTGGCAATATGAATGCACATCATGTGGCTTATGGCAATATCGATTGGAATACTTTTGCTAATAATTTCATTCAATCACTTGGATTACACCGCTCTTATCCTACGACTCAAATAGAGCACTATGATTACCTTGCAACTATATTTCACAATATGGAGCGCATCAATACCATTCTTCTTGACTTTTGCAGAGACATTTGGACATACATCTCTATGGAGTATTTCAAACAAAAAATCAAAGCAGGCGAGGTTGGTTCATCTGCCATGCCACACAAGGTCAATCCTATAGATTATGAAAATGCTGAAGGAAATTTAGGCATTGCAAATGCCATTTATTCTCATCTTGCTTCTAAACTTCCTATTTCAAGAATGCAACGAGACCTCACAGACTCAACTGTATTAAGAAATATTGGTGTTCCGATTGCTCATTCTATGATTGCCTTCAAGTCAATTGAAAAAGGTTTGGGCAAGCTAATTTTAAATGAGAGTAAATTGCTCAGTGATCTTGATAACAACTATGCCGTTGTAGCTGAAGCAATCCAAACAATTCTACGCCGTGAAGGGTATCCGAACCCTTATGAAACTCTTAAAGCTCTTACTCGCACAAATGAGGGCATAAACAAAGCCACCATTGAAAACTTCATTGATGGCTTGGATGTATCTGGTTCAGTGAAAGACGAATTGAGAGCAATTACTCCACGCAACTACACCGGTATTTAATCAATCATTATCCTTTTTACTCGACTGTCGATAGATGTAAATATTTCGTAAGGAATGGTATCAATCATATCTGCCAAATGCTTAGCCGTTGGTTTTACGCCAAAGATAGTAACAGTGTCGCCCATTTTAGCATCAATATTTGTAATATCTATCATACACATATCCATACAAATATTACCGATTGTAGGAGCCATTTTGCCATTAACCTCAAAAGAGACTTTGCCATTTCCCAGATGACGGTTTAATCCATCTGCATAACCCACACATATCGTTGCTATGACATTGTCAGCATTTTTCAGCACTCCTTTTCTGCCATATCCTATAGTGCCATCTTCAGGTTGCAAATGCTTAATTTGAATAATAGGACAGCGGAAAAAAGCAGTGGTATGAAGATTCTCTTGAGCAGAATAACTAAATCCATAGATACCCAATCCAAGACGAACCATATCAAGCTGATGTTCAGCGAAACGTTCAATGCCTGAAGTATTTAGAATGTGTCTCAAAGGCTTGTAGCCCAAGGTTGAAATAATCTTTTGACTCATATCTTCAAAAGAAGCTATTTGCTCCAGAGTAAAAGCATCATGAACAGGCTCATCAGCAGCTGCTAGGTGTGAGTAAATAGATTCAATTTTAATCTGAGGTGAATTAGGTAGAAAGTTCAGCAAATCGGCAAGTTCTTTTTTTGAAAAGCCTAAGCGGTGCATGCCAGTATCCACGGCTATATGAATAGGGTAAGATTGTTTGCCGGCATTATCCAATTCAGAGCAAAAACGCTCCAAAGCCACCATAGTAGGGATTCCTGGCTTAAGTTGATATTCAATTATTTCCGGGTAGCTTTCCATACCTGTAGTCAGAACCAATATTGGAAGTTTAATTCCGTTTTTGCGCAGATTAATCCCTTCTATCGGAGTTGCCACACCTAAATAATCAACGCCGGCTTCTTCCAATAACTTAGCAAATTCTGTGGCTCCATGACCATAAGAATTGGCCTTTACCACTACAAGCATTTTTGTGTTAGAATTTAGTTTGCTTCGATAGTAATGATAATTACTTAAAACGGCACTTCTACTTATTTGAAGTTGTGCATGAGGAATAGTCATATTACTTATGTTTATAAACTGCAAAGTTAGGCTTTTTATCTTGTTGTGTTAACACTATTATGCCTTTTGTGTCTCCAATAAGGCTGTCTAATGAATTTTCGATTGTAGTCGTGGATACATGATCAATAGAACCTAGAAAAACATCCACATTTTCACCTCTATTCAAGATGGCCTTACCTTGATCATCAACCTCAAGAACATAGCGATTAATATCATTTGCAACAGCCTCCTCTCGAACTGTTGTACAAAAATCTTTATATCCTAATAATTCATTAAAATCTTTCACTTGCAAACCAAAGAGAAAGATTGTTGCAAACAGGCCTGTGGCTATACTCATTGCCACATGATGCAGTTTGTCTTTATAAAGAGACTTTATTCCATATATTGCAGCTAGGCTAAGAGGAACCGGTATCCAAATATCCACTCTATCTAGATAAGGTATATCAGAAGCAAAAAGCTTTAGTATAATCAAAGCTGGTAGCAACAAAGCAAAAATGATAAGAGGTATAAGCAAAGTCACTCTCACGAATCTTCGATGTCCAAAAGATGGCAGTAATAAAAAGGTCGCATAAATGGTAAAGCCCAATGCCGGCAAAATATAAATATCCAATTTTGAACTGACGCATGACATCATCAAAATAATAGTGAGTGAAGTGGAGGCCATAAAACAAGCCAAATCATTCATCATATCCTTGCGAAAAATTGAATATATTATTACTCCAGCAGTCAAAAAGCACCATGGAAACATTATGTACCAATACCGCAGTGCATAATAATATATTGGAGCTTTGTGATAAAAAGCATTTACCGCTCTGTCAACTGTCTGATGAAATAAAAGATTGTTAAGGTAAGCCGATCCGCCTTCTACATAAGCTGCAAAAAACCATAAACCACAGAGAATTATCAATATTCCACAAGTAAACCAGCCCCAATATCGAGCGATAGTTCGAATTTGACGCTTTACCAGCAAAAAAACAGGCACACAAACCAGCGGGACAAGGATACCTACAGCCCCTTTTGAGAAAATTGATAAAAAGATATATATAGGGAAAGCTATTTTCAGTTTTAGACTATCGTCTCCATTATATCTTCGATAGAAAGTATAAAGCGCAAGAGTGATAAACATTGTCATCATCATGTCCATGCGTACCACAACAGCACTGGCAAGATAATAGAAAGTGCTCAGCAAAGCAGCTTCAGCAGCTAATCTATATTCTTTTGACAAGGCTTTTGCACACCATCTATCTAGTACCACTACGGTCACAAAAGATGGAATTAGAGCCAACAATGAAAGATATAACATGCTATGACAGCCAAATATCTGTTTACCTAACATCATCAGCCAAAAAAACAATGGAGGGTTATCCGCATATGCTATTCCATGATTGTAGAAAGCAAAAAAGTGGCCATCGCGCAAGGCTTCGTCAATAATACTGAGGTAACGCAGTTCATTGCTGACTGATGCGTCGCGAAATAGCATCAATGGCAACAGCGCACACAAACACAGGCAAAATCGCTCTATTTGACGCTTTGCTTCCATATCATCAAGTTGCGAATATATGTCAAAAGCCCAAAGGCTTGACCTGCAAATAATACCCAATCATGACGAATCAAGCCATATACAATGAGTATTGAAGATCCAAACAAGCTGATAACCCAAAACCCTACTGGTAATAAAGATTCTTTACGTTTATTGGAATATATGAATTGATAGATAAATCTGATAGAAAAAATAAATTGACCAGAAGTGCCCATAATTATCATCCACATTGGAATCAAATCATTCTTAAAGAGGGACTCTATCGTAGCTTGTGGATCTAAAAAAAACAATACTCCGACTGCGACAAAAGGAGTAGCTATCAAAATGGCTAACACTGCCAACCTCAAAATATTTGGTATTTTTTTCCAAACTCCTTTGGCTCCAATATTCCATAGATATACAAAATACGAAATGAACAGACCGGCCATTATTGAGAAATCATTGCGCAAATAGGCGTATACAAAATATACATACGCAGCAATAAGGCTTATTACCCAGAAAAGAGTAGGTGAAACCACTTTCTTCTGTTTCTCTGACATCAACCATTGTATTAAAATTCTGGCTGAAAAAAGCGCTTGAGCGACAAAGCCCAAAGCATATACTAACCAATTACTATCCATTTAATGTGGTGTCTTTAATTGTATAATCAATATAGCGCTTTGCCATCCAACGATAGCCGAAACAATCGCCTAATGGACCTATAAGCCTGTTAAACAGATGATATTTTGAACTGCCGGCAGTGCGTGGATAATGCCTTACTTCTATTTGTTTGACTGTACCTCCGACCATTTGAGCCATAGCAGGCAGGAAACGATGGAGTCCAGTAAACATCGGAAATTTTTTAGCCAATGAGCTGTGCATCACTTTTAAAGGACAACCCGTGTCGCTGACTCCGTCGTGAGTAAACGCTCTTCTAAAACTATTCGCAAAACGACTGGAAGCCTTCTTTACAAAACTATCTTGACGTTTTGCCCGAATACCAATGACCATATCGTATTGTTCTATATCATGAAGTAATAAATTAAAATCATCGACATCAGTCTGTAAATCAGCATCAATGTATCCAAGATATGGAGATTGGCAATAATCAAAACCAGCTTTTAATGCAGCACTTAAGCCTGCGTTTTTTTCAAATCCTATATAAAAAAAATCCTTATGTCTTGAGCATATTTCTTTGATTATTTCTTCTGAGGCATCTGTAGATCCATCATTAATAAATAGCACACATGCGGGAGATTTGTCACATTTTGGAAGGTATGCAGACAAATGCTTTTCCAAGGTTTGTGCATTGTCCTCTTCATTATAAAATGGGACTATAATAGTAAACTGATAATCAGATGTTTTATTCATTTTACTCAAATAGAGATTTGCAAAGATAAATCAATATAGTTAAATTTGAAACTTACTTTTTCATTCATTAATAATGAAAGATTTGTTGAAAATAGGTTTTACTTTTCTATTTCTGCTATTCTCAAGCTTAGTATCAGCGAATAAAGTACTTCAGGACTTGGTGACCAAGTCTGGAACGATAAGAACGGCTGTGATCCCTGTGCAGTTTTCAGACATTTCCTTTAAATATGGACGCACAGATCTTGTACTTCAAGAAAGTTTTAATGCAACTCATAGCAGCGTCAGTGAATATTTCTCTGATAATTTTCCCTACTTTCAACTTTTCAATTTTGAGATTCTTCCGATTGTAACTCTTGACAAGAGCGCTGCATATTATGGAGGCAACAATGCTTTTAGCAACGACAGTCACATTGAGGAACTATTTATTGATGTATGTACAGCCTCAGTGAATAAAGGCATTAATTTTTCTCATTTTGATCTCGACTCAGATAATAATATTGATCTTGTATTTATTGTATTTGCAGGTAAAAATGAAGCAGATGGGGGCAGTAGTGATGCCATTTGGCCAATGTGCACCGACCTTAGCAATCTTAAGGCAACATTTTCTGGGAAAAAACTACAAGATGTCATTTGCTATAGTGAACTGAATGGTATTGGTGAATTTGCAGGAGTGGGTACAATCTGCCATGAACTTTGTCATGTATTTGGGATGCCTGATTTATATGATGTTAATGGAAATGTTGAGGGATTGGCAAATCCTTTATTTGGAAGCATCTCTCTTATGGACAAGGGCAATTTCAACAACAATGGACGGACTCCTCCTTACTTGGGAGCTTTGGAAAGAGATGCCTTGGGGATCTTGCATACTATTGAAGTAAAAGCAGGTGAGAGCTATCTGTTGTCTCCTATTCATCAATCCAATATTGCCCTGAAAATTCCGACAAATAATAGAGATGAATATTTTCTTATTGAATATAGG
>JAAZCF010000082.1 GCA_012513425.1 Bacteroidales bacterium | reverse complement strand
GTATCCCACAATCCAGCTCCAACATTAAGCAAGGGATTACGACCAGGTTTGTTGAATACAAAAATGCCCAATGCAGAAAATACGCCTAATAAAATAATTACCCATTTTGTAATAGCTGGAGGAAGAATTCCTGGTAAAGCCAAAGCCGCAGTGATGATGCCTCCAATAATGAGCAGACACCAACCCCAAGTACTGACAGTGGCCCTGAATCCGTAGGCATGAGTGTAGGACAATCCCTTGATTATCATGGCAAGGCAAAGGTGGAATATACCAATGCCGATAGCGAGCACCATTTGGGCATCATATCCCATTATCTTGCCGTGGAAAATGAAACTTTTTAGATAATCAGGCATCCAAGAAGCTTCGTAGAGACTAATTCCGAAGAATGTTCCAAGGAAGAAACCTACCACAAAAGTACCTATTCCGAGAACTGTCACAATGGGACCGAGTTTAGAAAGACTCATTTTGGACTTACCCATGAGAATACCAATGATTATCAGCAACATTCCATAGCCGGCATCACCCATACACATCGCAAAGAACAGTAGGAAGAAAGGGCCCAGGATAGGAGTTGGATCAAACTCATTGTAGCATGGCATACCATACATACCAGTGAGGACTTCAAACAACTTTGCAAACTTGTTGTTGCGAAGCTTGATAGGAGGGTTGTCTTCAACATTGGCTTCAGAACAGAGATAAACCACAGGGGCTTCATCCAAAAAGGCATCTGCTTGAGCTTTCTGCTCAATGGGTACAAAACCTTCAAAAATTGCCAGACTGTCTTGGGCTTGACTTTGCGAAGCTTTGCTGGCAAAATAGAGATCAAGACTTTCGCCAACTCTATTATACTCATTATCGAGAATATCAATACAGCAGGCCAATGAAGCTAATTCAGACTTTGCATCAGCTATGTGACTTTCTTTTTGTTCGGCAAGGTCTAGATAATCGTAAGCAGAAATTTCTGGAAAGTCACACTCGGTAAAAGGAAAAGAGAAATCCTGACCTTTTGTTTCTAAAGCCACAATATACAGAGAATCTGCGTCCTCCGCGATAATATCGCAAGGATATTGATTCATCAGTTCTTTATTAAATTTTTTGGCTTTGACATGATAGAAATGAGGCTTAAGGTTCATTGAACCAAGTCTTTCCAAATCAGCTGAGTCAAACTCGCCCCAGGCCGCAGCCTGTTTTGCAAGAGTTTGAGTATCTTTCAAATCTTGTGTGAGAGTATCAAGTTCACTGAGCTTCGCCTCAGCTTTCTCTAAAAGGCTATACGGTGTTCCAACTGCAGGGAGTGAGTCAGCAGTAATATATTTTTTCAGTTCTTTGCTGGCTTTTTTATAGCGCTGCATGAGGCTGACATTCGTTGCGGAGCGAATATCAAAAGGCTTATGCCCTCTGGCGATATCCATCATGCCCAAGCTTTGAAGGTCTTTGAGGAATGGCTCTACGTCACCTTTAAGGAGTACTATAAAATATTTGGCCATTTTTGTTATCATTGTTGTTCCTCCTCTTCTTCTTCAATTTGATGACGGGTTTTCACAATCTTTTGAGATGCTTTTGAAAGATTTTCTTCGTCTTCCATATATCTCTTTATCTTACGAATTGCTTCTAGATAACCCGGAATCTGCACTTTTTCATAAAGATTCACTTTCTGAGTGGTCTTTTTTCGCTGATAGTCGAGAATGCGGCTCTTTTCGATCCACACTTCGCTCTCTATGCCCAATCGAGCCAGTTGCTTCAGAATATCAACACCTTCATTATACCAAATTGGCTTGGCAAATTTGTCATAAGCCTTCGTGCTGAATACAACTTCTTTCAATTCGGGGGTGATAATACCTGCCACCTTTACGGTGCCGAGCACAACATCTTTCACGCTAATGAGGCCTGGCTCAAATTCATTCCACAATTGTGACATATAACTATAGCTTTTCAAAGCCTCTTCCAACTTTTCCTGCAACTCCAACGAATAGTCTTTGGCCGTTTTTGCCATCATTCGCAGCGCCGACTCCTTGTTTTTGAGAGTAGGCAAAGCTCTTGTACGAACTTTCAACTGTTTGTTGAGCTCGTTCATAGAAGTTTTGTTGAATTGGAATTTAATAGCCATGCCGCTTATTTTTTATCTTTCCAGTATTTTTCTATCAATGTGTCCCTTAGACCGGTTTCAGCTTTGGTAAAATGCTTCCCGAACAACTCCCATGCGGTGTCAAGCATTTCTGTGATAGAGATATTGACGTCTATGGACAGAAGTCTGGTTGAATATTCTTTTGCATAATCAAGGCAACGAAGATCATAGTCGCTGAGGTCGAAACCATTTTCCAGCTTGGTCTTGGCATTGGCAGCATCTGCGTATAGACGCACAGCAGTGTTCATTACCTGGCTGTGGTCTTCGCGGGTCTGCTTGTTGATAACTAGCTGTTTTAGACGAGACAGACTGCGGAATGGGTCAACAATTACTTTTCCTGTGTCGGTATCGGCACGCAAGAAGAGCTGACCCTCTGTGATGTATCCTGTGTTGTCAGGGATGGCGTGAGTGATATCACCATCATTGAGTGTGGTTACCGCAATAATTGTGATAGAACCACCTGTTGGCAACTGAACAGCTTTCTCATAAATCTTAGCCAAATCTGAGTAAAGAGAACCAGGCATTGAGTCTTTAGATGGAATCTGGTCCATACGATTAGAGACAATACTCAAGGCATCTGCGTAGAGAGTCATATCAGTCAGCAACACCAATACCTTTTCATTTTTATCCACAGCGAAATACTCAGCTGCTGTAAGTGCCATGTCCGGAATGAGCAGACGCTCAACAGGGGGCTGGTCAGTAGTGTTTACAAAACTTATAATTTTATTCAACGCACCTGCATTTTCAAACTCTTGTTTGAAATAGAGGTAGTCATCGTTGCTGAGGCCCATACCGCCGAGGATGATTTTGTCTACATCGGCACGAAGGGCAACCTGAGCCATTACTTGGTTATATGGTTGGTCTGGGTCGGCAAAAAAAGGAATTTTTTGTCCTGAAACTAGTGTGTTGTTGAGGTCGATGCCTGCAATACCGGTCGGAATCAGTTGTGAAGGCTGCTCTCTGCGGAATGGGTTTACTGAAGGGCCTCCAATGAAACGACGTTCGCCTTCAATAGCAGGGCCATTATCGATAGGTTCGCCATAAGCATTAAAAAAACGGCCTGCGAGTTCGTCGCTGACATTGAGTGTAGGAGGTTCTCCCTTGAATTCCACTTCTGCATTGGTTGGGATGCCCTCAGTACCAGCAAACACTTGTAGAGTGACACTATCACCCTTAATTTTAACAACCTGAGCTGCGCGACCACCAACCGTTGCAAGCTCGTCGTTTGTCACACCATTGACCTTCAGCGTCACCGTTGCTTTGGTGATAGCTTCCAGCTGTGTGTAAATTTTCTGATATGCGTTAGTTGTTGCCATTGCTCAAATATTTATGAATTTGATTATAATAGTTATTAAACTTTTCGCTCTTAAATTCCGAGTAGTTCATTTGCTTGAAAAGGTTGATGATATCTTTGTAGAAAGTACGACACTTTTCATAGTCCTCGAATTCTATATTCATATTGCAGATGTTGAGCACTTCTGTGAGCATAAACTCTTGACGCTCCATAGAAGTGACACAATCCACACTGTCGAATGCATCTTGTTGCAAAATGACAAAGTCTATAAGCTCGGATTTCCAGAAGGCTGAGTGGTAATTGATAGGAACACCATCGTCTCCCAAAATGTTGATTTGCTCAGACACTTCTTTGCCTCGGCGTATCAAATTCTTGGTCTGAAGAACCTTTTCTACCCATTTATTGTCAATTCTATCGTTGAGGTAGTTGACGATTTCAGGATATTCGAGGTATTTTGAATATGAATCAAGAGGGTCAACAGCAGGATAGCGCTTGCTGTCGGCACGAGACTGGGCAAGGGCATAGAAGCAGCGAGCTGCTTTCTTTGTTGACTCAGTCACAGGCTCCTTTAGATTTCCTCCAGCAGGAGACACAGTACCAATAAAGGTTACTGAACCAGTTAAACCATTGCGAAGGGTAACAATACCTGCACGAGAGTAGAAGTTTGAGATGATAGATGAAAGGTCCACAGGAAAGGCATCTGCACCAGGCAACTCTTCCATACGGTTGGACATTTCGCGTAGGGCCTGAGCCCAACGTGAAGTAGAGTCGGCAAGCAGTAGCACTTTCATGCCCATGGCGCGATAATATTCGCAAATGGTCATAGCAGTGTAAACAGAAGCCTCACGAGCTGCAACAGGCATGTTAGATGTGTTGCAAATAATAGTCGTTCTCTCCATCAATTTGCGCCCTGTGTGAGGGTCAATCAATTCAGGGAACTCTTTGAAAATTTCCACTACTTCATTGGCACGCTCACCGCAGGCAGCCATTACGATGACCTCTGCATCTCCCTGACGGGCTATGGCATGCTGAAGGACCGTTTTTCCGCAGCCGAATGGGCCGGGTATAAATCCAGTACCGCCCTCTGCGATAGGGTTGAGGGTGTCAATCACACGCACTCCTGTCTCCATTATGCGGTAAGGACGAGGCTTTGAAGTATAACCCGTCATGGCAACTTTTACAGGCCATTTTTGAACCATAGTAACTGAAATGTCTTCGCCTTGCTCATTTATGAGTGTGGCAATAGTGTCGTCGATTTTGTAATCTCCGGCAGCAGCTACTGATTTGACTTTGTATTCACCTTTGAAACTGAAAGGAACCATTATTTTGTGAGAAAGCCAACCTTCCATGACTTCTCCAAGCCAACTGGCAGCATAGACAATGTCTCCAGCCTTGGCTAATGGTTTGAATTTCCATATTTTAGAATGATCAAGAGGGGCTGTATATTCGCCTCTTTTGAGGAAAACTTCTTCCATGGTCTCAAGATTGTTTTGAAGACCATCATAGCTGCTAGAGAGCAATCCCGGTCCGAGAGTAGCTTCCAACAAGTGGCCTTCAAACTCTACACTATTGCCTTGACGCAAACCTCTCGTGCTTTCAAACACTTGTACTAAGGCATTTTTGCCAGTTACTTTGATGACCTCGGCCATCAACTTGACACCACCCAAATCAATAAAACAGATTTCATTCTCTGCCACGTGGCCATCATAATGAACAGTCACTAAATTGGATATGATGCCGGTAACTATACCTGTTGCTTTTTTCATATTGTTTTGTTTTTTGATGCAGTGTAAGTGTCGTTAACTTCTGTAACGAACTGACGGAACAATTTCTCACCTGTGCTTCTGTCCAAGCGGTTCCATCTGGCAATAATGCGGGCTTTTGCAAGAAAAGCCAAGATGATGTTGATGCTCAGAACTTCGTATGTGATTAATTCATTGATTTTGTTCCAGATTATGACGTCTATCTGGCGCTCGCGCTCAAGAATATTTCGATTTTGGAAAATTTTCAACAAAGACTCTTTCTCCTCAAACTCAGCATCTGTGCTCTTCTTTCCCAGAAAAGCAACTTTTTCATTGCGCAGCAAGAAATCAAATGCAAAATAATCTTTGATGAAAGAGTTTTTGCACTTTGCGCATGCTCTATAGAAATGTCCGCAGAGATTACCCTCGTCAAAGCCTAGTTCCAGCCACTCAATCATACGACAATCCAAAGGGTCGCATAGTTCAAATATACTGTCTCGAAGGGCTTTGTAATCACAATCTTTTTTTTCAAAATCAAGAATATAATCAGGCAAGCCGGCGATTATATATGGATAGTTGTTCATTGTTCGGCGAATAAAATCTTCTTGGCGGCAGGGCGCAGGTATTCACTCAACATTTTTTCAAAGTCACCATCGGTAAAGCTAATATAATATCCGCCATCTTTAGGGGCAATTTTGAAGCCTGCTGAAATCCCTTTGGCGAATGAAATGTTAACCGATGAATTTAACTCTTTGGCGAGCTTTGCCTGAAAAGCATCTCCCAAAGTAGCTTTCATGGTTTCAGGAAGAAGCACATCAAGCCCTGCAGGAGCAATATTTGCCGCATCGAATGATTTTATTACCAATTCGATGAGTGGTTTTATGAAGTCTGTATCGGCGAGAGCGTTTTTTACTCCTTTGCCAATTACTTTATTCATTAATGATTGTTCTATTTGCTGTTTTAGCGATGAAATGGTTTTTAAAGAAGCCATCTTAACGTCTCCATTTACTTTTGATTTGATGTCGTCAGCTTCTTTCTGAGCTTTAGCAACGATAGCGTCTGCTTGTGAGTTAGCTTCGCTCAAAATCTGTTCTGCTTGCTTATTGGCATTTTCCAGAAGGCTTTCAGCCTCTTGTTTC
>JAAZCF010000081.1 GCA_012513425.1 Bacteroidales bacterium | reverse complement strand
GTATGTAGAAGATGACAGTATTGTTGAAGTATAATAAATAAGGGAGAGGATGACTAAAAATCATCCTCTCTCTTATTATTAGATGGCTATTACAAAAATTCTTCGCGCATGCCGCCGCCGAATCCGCCGCCCATGCCACCGCGCATGCCGCCGCTGAATCCACCACCACGACCGCCTCTGCCACCGTTTTGGCCACCAAAGGTTCCAAAGCGATATGTAAAGCTGAACATTATGTAGCGACCAAGAGTATTGGAACGACTATCTTGAATGTATCTTTCAGTATCTGTACGGCTGACATTAGTCTGCTGATTCAGAATGTCATAGATTGCAAGAGCTATAGTAGCTTTGCCTTGGAAAATTTGCTGTTGGAATGAAGCATTCCAAATAAGCTTAGGGTCGTTATAGCCTTCAGCAAAGTTTTTATAGAAAACATAGTTGGCATCAGTACTTAGTGTAGATGTTTCACCAAATCTAGCCATGAAACTTGAAGTGATAGTATTTGTCCAAGTGGCCTTGATAGCATCTTGTTCAGAGATAGAGTTGAAAGACTTACTATAGTTTGTACTTCCACCTATGATAGCTTCAATGTAGTCGTTTCTGTAAGTGAAACGCAAGTTTTCATTAACATTGATGTTTGAGTGAATGTTCTCATCATAATTTTTCAGATTCAAGTATGAACTAGCCATGTTCCCATCTAGTAGGTCTGGATTACCGGCATATGACAATGAATTTGAATATGAAGCCATAGTGAAGGTCATAATAGAGAAGTCACTTCTATTGATAGGGCTGTTGAACATAACCATACCATTCATTGAGTAACTGCCTCTGTTGTCATTCATTGGAACGTTGTAGGTTACACCTTCGTTTGTTATCCAGTTGGCATTGATGATACCATTATTGGTGTAACTACCGCCGACATTGAGCATTAAAGAAGAGAATTTGGCAGGATTGCTCTTGAAGTATTCAGCATTTAAATTATGGTTAAATGAAGTGCTCAAATTAGGGTTACCACGAGTGATTCTCAAAGGGTTTGAGTTATCTTCAACAGGGTTGAGTTGATTGACACTTGGCTGAGTTGTTCTACCACGATAGGTAAACTGAAAGTCGCTGTAGTCTGAAATTTCATATTCAATACGAGCATTTGGAGACCAGTTCAACGGATTTTGTTCAATAGTAGTAGGAGTATCATCAATGACTGTTGTGCTGACCAATTTGCTTGGGTTTGCTGAAGCTCCGACTGACATATATAGTTTTTCTGTTTGACGCAACAATGTTGCACCAATGCTCTGTTCAGTGGTAGTATTTGTTACTTCATTTGAATATTTTCTGTCTTTAACAGTGTGGTTTCCTAATGCATCTTTGTCAAAAGTATTTTTCTGAGAACTATTATCTCTATAGTTCAATGAGTACTGCAACTGAAGGAAGTAATCGCCGCCGAGGTAGTCGGTATAATTAAAACGTGCTCCGTAGTTTTGGTTGTTTGACAATTGATTGTATTTTTGATCTACGCGAGCTCTTTCTGATGCAATTTCATCAATTTCACCATTTTTGTAAATATTGTTCACATTGTCATTAAAACCGTCAGTGTTATCTTTAGACAAGCTATAGTTAATGTTCACGGTAAGAGTACGACCCGCCTTGCTGCCAATACGTTGACGGAAGATAAACCTACCACTTGTTGACAATGATTGATTATCTCCAAATGATTTTTGAGTACCATCATTAACTTTACCAGTGTATTGGCCCAAATCATTACCATTATCTGTTCTGAAGGTAGATTCATCCAAGAAACTACCCGTGCTATAGCTGATTTGAGGTTCAAATACAATGGAAGTCCTGTCTGTAATGTCCCATTCCAAACGAACGCTACCGCTATGGCTTAATTGGTCATTTTCGCTGGTTGATATCTCATCGTTGAGAAGGGTAGTGCCATTTTGTAAGAAAGTGGTTTTGTATGAGTTGTTCTCAGCATAGTTATTATTGCCGCTGAGACGATAGTTTCCTGCAAGTTCATTATCATCACCCCATATATGACTGGCTGTAACACCGCCCATGTATGAAGTATTGATACCACCACGACCACCACGGCCGCCGCCACCCATCATTCCGCCTCCCATTCCGCCACCGCCGCCGAAGCCACGATTGTTGGCATTATTTGCGTTACCGATGAGAGCAATTTGGTCGCTATTGCTGAAACGAGCCATCATGCCATTTCCTGTGAAACGAGGATCATTGACTTCGCCGAATTCTTGTCCTTCCTCAACAGGGCGAAGGTCTGTTCCAAGGCCACCTGAAAGGTTACCCATCCAACCATTCATCATACCTTGTTTGACGCCGACATCAATAACATATTCTTCTTCTCCATCATTAATGCCTGTAAACTCGGACTCTTCTGATTTCTTCTCTAAAACTTTTACCTTCTCAATAATCTTAGCAGGAATATTCTTAACAGCAAGTTGAGGGTCATCCATAAAGAATGTCTTACCATCAACAGTGATCTTGTCAATAGTCTTACCATTTGCTGTGATGGAACCATCGCTGCTAACCTCTATACCAGGAAGCTTTTTGAGCAACTCATAAAGCATATCACTATCTGTAGTTTTGAAAGATGAAGCATTATATTCAATGGTATCTTTCTTGATGATGATAGGGTTGCCGACTCCGGTAACTGTCGCACCTTCAAGGTAGTTTACCTGCACTTTCATTTTTAACTTTCCATAGTCAATATCATTTTCAAAAATGGTCATTGAACTTGAGTAAGGTTCATATCCAAGCAATTCAGCTTTTAAGATATAAGTACCTGCTTTGATTTTCTTAATTTCCACAAAGCCATCTCCATCTGTAAGAGCATAGGCAATTGTTTCTTTGTTTTTTTCGTCATAAACACTTACTGTAGCAAATTCCACTGCTTCATTGGTGGTTTCATCAATAAACGTGGCTTTGATGCTGTGTCTTTGTTGTGCATTTGCAAATCCTGTAGATATTACTATCATAGAGAGGATAGCAAATAAGAATCGAAATCTTTTTGTCATGATTTTATTATATAAATTTTATTTCTGCTCTTTAGACTATTCAAAACGCAGAAAGTAAAAACGAACGGATTATTTTTTTACTCTCTCTGAGTGTATTTCGACAAATTGCTTCCAATTTGTTGAGGCACATTCGTCACTCAGCGGATTTGATAGTTGATAGAAGTGGCACATAGCAATTGCAATAGCATCAGAGGCATCAAGATACTTAATGTCCATTTTGACATCCATAGTGTGTTCAAGCATAGTTTTGACTTGCTCTTTTGAAGCAGCTCCTTTGCCTGTTATTGCCATTTTGACTTTTCGAGGAGCATATTCGAATACTGGAATCTGTTTGGATAAGGCAGCTGCAATGGCTGCACCTTGGGCTCTGCCAAGTTTGAGCATCACCTGAGGATTTTTCCCATAAAAAGGAGCCTCCACAGCAATGTCGTCAGGAGCATATTTGTCCATCAATTCTCCTGTTTCCAAAAAGATTCGTCTAAGTTTTGTGAAGTGATCTTTCTCTCCTTTGAGATTGATGACTCCCATATCTACCAAATGAACTTTTGATTTATCAACAAGAATCACCCCGAAACCCAACACGTTGGTCCCGGGGTCAATTCCCATTATGACTCTTTGCTTATCTTGCATTAGTCAATAATATCAAAGCCTGTATAAGGTCTAAGTACTTCAGGAATGATAATACCCTTATCGCTTTGATTGTTTTCAAGTAAGGCGGCTACAATCCTTGGAAGGGCCAAAGAACTGCCATTCAGAGTATGAGCCAAAGAAACCTTGCCATCGGCGTCTTTATATCTTAACTTTAATCTATTTGATTGGTACGATTCAAAGTTAGAAACAGAGCTGACTTCAAGCCAACGTTTTTGAGCTTCAGAGTAAACCTCAAAGTCATAAGTGATGGCTGAGGTAAAACTCATATCACCGCCACATAAACGTAATATTCTAAATGGAAG
>JAAZCF010000080.1 GCA_012513425.1 Bacteroidales bacterium | reverse complement strand
GGAGAGCGGAATCCCATATTTTGCAACAAAGACAAATAATTATTGACTTGGTCTTTATACTTTGCATTTTCTTCTCCAAACTTATAGTCAATCACAGATACCTCTTCACCACTAATGATAATTCTGTCTGGACGATAGCTGATGCCATATTCATTAACAATAGTTGCTTCAGTATATACTTCATTAGTTGAATCAAACCAATGATAGTGTCCTACTGAGTTAATGGCTGATTTCAGCTTTTCATTCACCGAATTGGTTTCCAACATAGGTAAAGCACCTTCAGACACAGCAGCATTTACAGCGGCAGGCAAATCATCTATTGTGTTCACTTGCGACAAAATGTCATGCAAGACTACGCCTCTTTGTCTATTTCCAGCATTTAAGAAAAAATCTGCAGCAGTTGGGGCCATATCCAACCTTTTTTTCTGTTTGCCACTTTGTGTCTCATGAGGCAAATCAAAAGGAATAGAAACAAATAAATCCACACTTTCTTGTTTTGCCGCGTTTGAGGATTCTTGCTCTTCAATATATTCTTCTAATAAGCCGAAATCACATTGTTGGTAATTGAGTTCAAATATATTATTGCTTTGATTATCCAGCATCTTGCCAAGACAATCAGCCATTGATAAAATAGATTTGGATTTTGATCTGCCAAAAATATACATTGATTGCTTTGCTCTGGTTGTAGCTACATAAGCAACGTTTGAGGCATCAACAACATCCAGAAATTTCTCTTGATTATAATTTTCCTCAAAGAAAGTACTTTTCAATGCAGCTTGTGTACACTTCACGGGGAATAGAGGTATTGGGCATACTGTTTTATCAGGATTAACCCAGATGTATTTTGTATGTCGTGGTGAAAAATTTTCTATAAAAAAAGGAATTATCACAGCATCAAGACTTAAACCTTTAGACTTATGATATGTCATAATTCTGACAGCTTCCTGTCCATCAGGGACTGAGATATATTTGCATTTAGAAGCAGTGTTATCCCACCAGTCGACAAAATCTGCAGTATTGGAACCATAGGATGAAACATATTCGGACACAATATCCAAAAAGGCGTTAATGTAAGGAATATCACCCTTGTCAATTATCCCAAGATAATCTCTGATTATTTGCTCAGATAGGTTGTAGAGAGAGCTAGAAGTTAATTGAATATCTGGCAAAATGCCACCTAGGATTTCTATTTGTTTATATAATATGTCATCACTCGTTTCAACCAAATATTTGAGGATAACTACAATCCTTTGCACTTGACGACAGCTTGATATTAGCAACGAATCGTCTGTAATAACATCATAGTTGTTTTCAATAAGTTTCTGGGCAACATTTGAAACCTGACTATTTGTGCGGCAAAGAATAGTGATGCTACTCAAAGGATAATGTTTTGTTTTCAATTCTTCAATAGCCTCAAGCATCCATTTCATCGAAAGGTCATGGAAAGTCTCTTCATCAACATTTTTGCACAATTTGACTGACACAAAGCCTTCATTTTGTTTATGAAATTGTTGCTCGGCATCATTATATAATTCGCTGATTTTTGAAGAATATTCATCAGGCATCCAGGATGCTATCTGTCCATATAGCAGATTATTAAATGTCACAATCTGTTTAGCACTTCGTCGACTGATTGTCAGAGTTTTATGATTAATTGCATTGGCATCAAAATCTTTGTCAAGCCCCTTGTCTAAGGTTTCCCAATCTGAACCTCTGAAGCGATAAATGCTTTGTTTGATGTCTCCCACAATCAGACAATCATTCCCTTTTGATAGACATTCTTTGTATAATGGAAGAAAATTTTGCCATTCAACTTGAGATGTATCTTGAAACTCATCAAGCATGATGTGGTCAAATCGGTTTCCAACTTT
>JAAZCF010000079.1 GCA_012513425.1 Bacteroidales bacterium | reverse complement strand
TTTGTCGATAATGCTGCAAACTGTGCGGTAAACTTGGCTATCCTGCGAATAATCAGCATCGCAAACAAAATTTACCCTATCTTGAGATAGCAACTTTTCTGCTGTTGCATTTTTTTTGGAGCAATCTTTTTGATAAATGGCTATTGAGTTTCCACCAAACATTTTTACAATCTTCATACAAGGTACATCGGTCTCTCCGTCTCCGAAATAAATCATATTGGTAAAAGGAATTCTCTTATCTTCATCTTTTTGGCTGTCATTCAACAGCTTGTTATCGCTGATATCCATGATGCCTTTGGAAATCTTAAACAAAAATTGAGTCTTAGCAGTATAATCAACGGCCACAGCAGGCCAACAAGCCTTACCATTTTCATCATAAAGATAAGAGCATGCAAACACTTTTTTCAAATCGTCAGCAATGATTGTAGACTCAATCAGCTCAGTGAGGCCGGAAGATATAATATAGTGCTCTACCTCAACGCCTTGCTTGCTGCCGTATTCTTTAATCAAAGAAAACCATTCTTTTACTCCCTGAAACAATGCTATTTTATTACCAAACTGAGAGAGAAACTTGCGAGTGAGATAGATGTTTTTTTTGGCTGCCAAATCCATCATATATTTCATATATGCCAACACACAGCTCATGGAATTCTCTGTGCCAATGCGGTTACTTCCGCCCCAAAACTCGTCTGTAGTTTCGCCCAAAGCCTCTATCAGACCATATTCCTGCATATTCAAAGGAGACAGTGTGCCATCAAAATCATAGATGAGGGCAACAATAGTTTTTTCAACAGCCATCATTTTATTTTTTAATTCTTTCAAAGATACGATTTTTGTATATAAATTTGCTTGATTTTTAAACGCAAAATTTTTAACTAAACATGAAAAAAGTATTTCTTCCTTTTTTGGCAGTTTTAATCTGCTCTATGTCTCTTCCGGCTCAGCCACCTATGGGCGGCGGCGGAAGAGGTGGCCACATGGGTGGCCCTATGATGGGTCGTCCTATGGGAGGTGATCCTATTATGCAAGGTAACCCAATAACGCAAGGTGATTCTCTTGCTGGTATTATCGGAATGGATGTATCAACATTCTTGAGCAAAGATGTTGCTAAGGCTCAATCTGAAGCATTTATGGAAATGTTAAAGCTATCAGACAAGCAACGCAAACAGATCTACAAACAGGAACTGAAAGTTGCTGATGAAAGATATATGGACCTACTGAAAACCAGCGGTGACAATCGCGGTGGTGGTGGATTCGCTGTCGGTATGATGCCAATGGGTATGATGGTTGTTGGTATGCCAGGCGGTATGCCTCCGGGAATGATGCCAGGTATGGAAGGCGGTCAGGCACAAGAGCAGCCTAAAGAGCAGCCAAAGGTTGAAAAAGACCCTATGAGCACTCCTGAAGATGCAATTTCTGACGTTGAGCTTTTGAAAAAATATGATGGGATGAGAGAAAAACAATTCCGCAAAATTCTCACTCCGGAGCAAATTCAGGCTTGGGAAGCATACAAAGCCCTACGCTATGAAAGAGCGCAGCAGCGTGCTGCTCAACAACAATTGAATGAACAACCTCAACAGTAAGGCTTCATCTAAGTTAATCCCAATCATGTTGACATTCTTTACTATGGGATTTGTCGATATGGTTGGGATTGCTACTAATTACATAAAAGCTGATTTCGCATTATCAGACACCATAGCCAACGGTTTGACGTCTATGGTGTTTGTTTGGTTTTTAATATGCTCGGTGCCAACAAGTGCCTTGATGAACAAAATCGGGCAAAGACGCACTGTACTTTTGAGCCTGGCAGTTACTTTTGCCTCTCTCCTTTTGCCTCTTATCCACTATTCGCTGGCCTCAATGACCATAGCCTTCACTTTATTGGGCATTGGCAATGTGCTCATGCAGGTGTCTCTGAATCCTTTGCTAAGTAATTTGGTTTCTGAAAAGAAGTTGGCAAGCACTATGACTTTTGGCCAATTTATAAAGGCTATTGCATCGCTACTCGCTCCTGTGCTGGCGGCTAAGATGGCTCTTATTTTTGGCGATTGGAAAATGCTTTATTTGCTGTTTTTGGCAATCAATTTATTATCTGCCCTTTGGCTTTGGTTTACCAAGATTGAAGAACCTCAAAAAGAAGGTTCGCAAAGGGTCTCCATTATTTCTACATTTAAAATGCTAGGCGACAAGCAGCTTTTTTTACTTTTTATCGGGCTAATGTGTCATGTGGTTATAGATGTGGGCACAAATGTGAGTGCACCTAAAATTTTAATGGAAAAATTGGGTGTTGGATTGTCTCAGGCAGGAATCGCCACAAGCATATATTTTCTATTCAGAGTGTCGGGATGCATCTTGGGCTCTTCTATTTTATCAAAATGCTCTCACAAAGTGTTTTTCTATTTAAGTGTGAGTTGCATCAGCCTAGGAGTGCTAGGTTTGTATATTTTCGGCTCCATGGTTCCTCTTTATGCTTGCTTTGCCTTGATAGGCTTTGGCAACTCAAACATCTACCCTATGATCTTTTCAAAAGCCTTATTGAGTCGGCCACAGCAAAAAAATGCGACCTCAGGGCTGATGACTATGGGCGTGTTTGGAGGAACTGTCTTTCCATTTTTAATGGGTGTAACTTCAGATGCTTTGCACAGCCAAGTCGGCGTCGTGCTGGTCTTGTCGGCCTGCGTCCTCTATCTATGGAGCATGGTCATAAAAAGACGCTCGGTAATCTAACATTCAATCTATCACTTCTCTCCTTCGCTGTCGCAAATCCCAAAAACCTTGGATTTGCGCCCGAGGACAAAAGCAAAAAACTTGGAATTGCGCCTGAAGACACAAGCAAAAATCCTTGGCCTGCACCAGAGACAAGCAAACAATAGCGGAAACCATCTCCCGCGTTATTGCCATACAACTGTCGGGAGTCCTACCTTTTCACTCCCAATTCGCGACTTTTGGTACCCATCTACCGCACTTTTGCCCTAAAACCGTCGGGAGTCCTACGTAATCTCAATCCAGTGGCTCAACGTTTCCGATTATTCACCACATCCGCAAATCATAGGCGTGTCGTAAGTATGCTTGCAACGAAGAATATTCCCCGACCGAGCCTAAAGCTCCATAAGCCCCATTCCTCAATCTCTTTAATAAACGTGTATAGGACAAGGCTTGCGACAAAGAAAAATCCGCAGTTACCTTTTGGTAATGAGGAATTTTTCGACGGAGCGTAACGCAGTAATAACTCAGTTATTTAATTTTGTCCGTGATAAAGTTTTTTAGTTTGATATACAGGCTCACACGTCAAATTAACCCCCAACTTCCTCAAAACCCACGTATCAACCTGAGAAATAATAACACTAGTGTGAACCTCTGTACCCTTGAGATTACAAAGCTGCTCCATAGCCTTACGGGCATTAATGTCAGTGAGAGCACAAATACTTAAAGCAATCAAAACCTCATCAGAATGAAGCCTTGGATTGGTATTACCAAGATGAGAAGTCTTCAATTGACATATAGGCTCAATAATAATTGGAGAAATCAAATCAACCTCTTTTGGAATATTGGCAAGATGCTTCAAAGCACTAAGCAACATAGCTGAAGTTGCACCAAGAAGCTTACTAGTCTTTCCGGTAATGATGGTACCGTCGTTGAGCTCAATAGCCGCAGCAGGTCCATTTGTCTTTTTTTCAGTCTCCATGGCAGCCACTGCCACTGCTCTGTTGGATGCAATAATATTGGCCTGCTCCATAATCAACTCAAGTTTAGCCACCTGCTCAGAATCGGCATTGCCTTTTCTAACTTGGCAGCGAGTATTATAGTAACGGCGAATAATTTCATCTTTTGCAGCCTGGCTGATGATGTCATTATCAACAATGCAGATGGTAATCATATTCACACCCATATCGGTTGGCGATTGATAAGGAGAGCTGCCATAAATACGGGTAAACATAGCATGCAACACAGGAAAAACTTCAACATCCCTATTATAATTGACGGCCATCTTGCCATAAGCCTCCAAATGGAAAGGATCAATCATATTGACGTCGCGCAAATCCACAGTAGCGGCTTCATAAGCCAAATTGACAGGATGTTTTAAGGGAAGATCCCATATTGGGAAAGTTTCGAACTTGGCATAGCCTGCCTTGATTCCCCTCTTGTTTTCGTGATAGAGCTGAGACAAGCATGTAGCCATTTTTCCACTGCCTGGGCCCGGTGCTGTCACTACAACAATTCGACGAGAAGTTTTGATATAAGCATTTTTGCCATAGCCTTCTTCACTAATGATAAGAGGCAAATTTGAAGGATAACCAACAATTGGATAGTGTCTGTATACTTTCAAACCAAGTTTTTCAAGCTTCTTCTGATAGGTAATGGCATTTTCTTGACCTTCAAAGCATGTAAGGACAACACTGCTGACATATAAGTCATACCCTCGAAAGGCATCAATAAGACGGAGAACGTCCATGTCATATGTAATGCCAAGATCGCCTCTTACTTTATTTTTTTCTATATCACTTGCATTGATGGCGATGACTATCTCAGACTCATCTTTCAACTTCTCAAGCATTTTGATTTTGCTGTCAGGTTCAAAGCCCGGCAATACTCGAGAAGCATGATAGTCGTCAAAAAGCTTTCCTCCAAACTCGAGGTATAGCTTGTTGTCGAATAACGAAAGTCTGTTAATAATTTTTTCGGACTGCCTTTCCAGGTATGCCTCGTTGTCAAAGCCAATTTTTCGCATATGTTTATTTTTTTCTCGCGCGCAAAAGTAGTGTTTTTTTTCGGGGTTGGCTACAAATATTGCACGAAATAATAATCTGAAATAATAGTTCCGTCAACCGAAATCACCATACTTAAATTGTTCCACCTTCGACGCTGATCATGCTTTATCAAACAAGACAATTCGTGTGAATCCCAGATTTCAGCCTTAATTCTCATATTTTCAACATTCTCATACTCAAGATTATAAGAAAATGTATCCCCTTTTATGGAACATTTTAAAAAAATCTTCGTATAGCTGACATCTTCGATAGCATGAAGCACCAATGAGATAATCTCATCTTCATACAAAGGTTTGTCTATTTCCATATTTATCAGGCTTTTAATGTATCAAAGTTAATATATATTTTAATATATAAGACAATTTGTCACCTTTTCGCTGCTTGGTATTCTTTTTGCCGATATGGCGAAAAAACAATAAAACAATAATTATGGCACAAGGAAAAATTGGAGTAACAACTGAGAATATATTTCCAGTTATCAAAACATTCTTATACTCAGACCACGACATTTTTATTCGCGAACTGGTAGCAAACGCTGTTGACGCCACCCAGAAAGTCAAAGCACTTGCATCAAGCGGTGAGCTCAAAGAAGAGCTTGGAGACTTAAACATCGAAATCAAGATTGACAAAGATGCCAAAACTATTACCATAATCGACAAAGGTATCGGTATGACAGCCGAAGAAATCGATAATTACATCAACCAAATTGCTTTTTCTTCTGCCGGAGAGTTTCTTGAAAAATACAAAGACCAAATAGGCAACATCATCGGCCATTTCGGCTTGGGTTTCTATAGTTCATTTATGGTATCCAAAAAAGTTGAAATTGACAGTCTTTCATGGAAAGAAGGTGCCAATGCAGTCAAATGGGAATGCGACGGCAACCCTGAGTACAATATGAGCGAAGGCAGCCGTAGCGAAAGAGGCACAACCATCACTCTGTGGCTCGACGATGATAGCAGCGAATTTGCTGACGAAAATAAGATTGAAAGTCTGCTGAGCAAATACTGTAAGTTTATGCCTATTCCTATTGTTTTTGGTAAAGAAAAAGAATGGAAAGATGGCAAATATGAAGACACAGACAAAAATCATATCATCAACAACTGCGAACCATTGTGGACCCGCAAACCATCTGAATTGAAAGATGAAGACTATCTGAACTTCTACAAAGAGCTATATCCTATGAGTGATGAACCTTTGTTCCACATTCACCTCAATGTTGACTATCCTTTCAATCTCACAGGTATTCTGTATTTTCCAAAAGTAAAAGACAAACTGGAGCTCAGCCGCAACAAAATTCAATTGTACTGCAACCAGATGTTTGTCACAGACTCTGTTGAGAACATTGTTCCTGAGTTTATGACTCTGCTTCATGGTGTCATTGACTCTCCTGACATTCCGTTGAATGTGTCCAGAAGCTATCTACAAAGCGACGCAAATGTCAAAAAAATCTCAGGATACATCACTAGAAAGGTAACTGACAAACTGGAAGAAATTGCCAGAGACAAAAAAGAAGAGTTCGAAAGCAAATGGGACGACTTGAAGTTGTTTTTGGAATATGGTATGATTACAGATGAAAAGTTCAGCGAAAAAGTAGTCAAATTTGCATTATTTAAGAACACAGATGGCAAGTATTTCAACTTTGAAGATTATCGCAAAGTCATCGAAACTGAGCAAACAAACAAAGACGGCAAGGTTGTGTACCTCTATACAACTAACCCTGTAGCACAATATCAATATATTGAAATTGCAAAAAACAAAGGCTATGATGTATTGATTATGGATTGCCCTCTTGATGCCCACTATGTAGGCTTGCTTGAACAAAAAATAGAAAATAGTTTGTTTGCCAGAGTTGATTCAGACACTATTGATGCTTTGATCAGCAAAGAGAACAAAGAAGAATTGAAGCTCAGCGATGATGAGAAGAAAAAGTTGCAAGAGCAGATGGAAGTTTTGCTTCCAAAAGAAAACAAATATGAAGTCAAGATGGATAATCTTGGTCTCAACGCCTCTGCAATAATCATTACTCAGAGTGAATTTATGCGCCGTTACCGCGACATGGCTGCCGTAGGAGGAGGAGGCATGAATTTCTACAATGAAATGCCTATCATCTACAATATTACTATCAATGCCGATAGCCCTGTGATTGCTAAAATCAAAGAGAGTGAAGAAGGGATAAGCGCCGACAACAAGCTTTTGAAACAACTCACAGACCTTGCTCTTTTGGCCAATGGTATGCTTAAAGGCAAAGAGCTGGCAGATTTCATCCGTCGCAGTGAGGAATTGATGAATTAAAATTACATTAATATTGTTTTGTAAAAAAATAGTTTCTACTTTTACAGCTAGTAAAGATAATTTGATGTACAATCTTAACAACAGCTACTATTATTATTATTACCGCACCCCTAATGGGGTAAGTTAAGCATGTGCATATAGCATACAAGCCTGCCCCAATGATTTGAGGCGGGCTTTTTTTTGCATTTATTATTAATCAAACAATATCATCAAATGAACTCACAATTTTGGGATCCGGAGATCGAGACTATGCCAGGAAAGCAGTTGGAAAAGCTGCAAGTTGAAAGACTTAAAAAAACCATTGAACTGGCTATGAACTCGAGCTTCTATGCTCCTAAATTCAAAGAACTGGGTATTACCCCAGATTGCATTAAAACGGTGGATGACATCCACCGCTTGCCTTTTACTACAAAACAAGACTTGCGTGACAATTATCCATTTGGTTTGGCTTCTGTGCCTTTGGAAAAAGTAGTGCGAGTACACTCTTCAAGCGGAACCACAGGAAAACCAACCGTAATTCTGCATTCTCAGAAAGACATTGATCAATGGGCTGACACCATGGCTAGAAGCATGTATTGCATTGGCTTACGCAACACAGATGTTATTCAGAATACTTCCGGCTATGGTATGTTTACAGGCGGCCTCGGCATTCAATATGCAGCTGAGCGACTTGGCGCCATGAGTATTCCTGCAGGTGCCGGCAACAGCCTCCGCCATTTGAAATTTATCGAAGACTTCGGAACTACTGCCCTCCATTGCATTCCAAGCTATGCCACAAGATTGGCAGCTGTAATGAAAGAGAATGGCGTAGATCCTAGAGATACCAAAATACATACTCTAATTATTGGAGCTGAGCCACATTCTGAGGCTCAGCGCAAACGCATTGAAGAACTATGGGGAGCCAAAGCCTACAACAACTTCGGCATGAGCGAGATGTGTGGCCCAGGCGTTGCTATTGAATGTCAAGAACAGAATGGCATGCACATTTGGGAAGACAACTATATCGTTGAAATATTGAATCCTGACACTCTTGAGAATGTCCCTGATGGAGAGCTTGGAGAATTGGTTCTGACTACTCTCAACCGTGAAGCCATGCCTCTGTTCCGCTATCGCACCCATGACCTCACACGTTTCCTTCCTAGTGATTGTCCTTGCGGTCGTACTCACAAGCGCTTGGATCGTTTCCAAGGTCGCAGCGATGATATGATGATTGTAAAAGGTGTCAATATCTACCCTATTCAGATTGAGAAAGTTTTGATGCAATACCCTGAACTTGCCAGCGACTACCTCATCACTCTTGAGACTATAGAGGACAATGACGAAATGCTCATTGAAGTAGAATTGGCCAATGCCACTGATGATTTTGCAGCTCTTCAAAATCTGTCAAAGAGCATCTCACGTCGCCTAAAAGACGAAATACTTCTCACACCTAACGTCAAATTGGTTGGCAAAGGCGTCATTCCTCAGTCAGATGGTAAAGCAGTTAGAGTTAAAGACCTTCGTCATAATCATTAATAAATGCATTTTAAAAAAGTCAAAAATCATGAATACAATCAAACAACTTTCAATATTTCTTGAAAATAGACTTGGCACACTTCAAAAAGTGCTGGAGGCTTTGCAGCAACAAAACATTGAAATTCAAGCTGTATCAGTTGCCGACACTTCAGACTACGGCATCTTGCGTCTGATTACTTCAGACCAGTTCAAAGCAGAACAACTCCTCAAACATAATGGCATTTTGGCAAATATTAACGAAGTTTTTGCCATAAAAATTGATTCTAACACAGGAGCTTTTTCCAAAGCTGTCAACTGTCTGACCGAAAAAGGAATTGAAATAAAATATCTATATACTTTTTCTTTACAAAACAAACTTGTACTCATCGTCCGCGTTGATAAGTTGGAAGCAGCAGAAGCTGTGTTGACAGCTTCAGGCCTGGAATTAGTAAAAGGTTGGGAATAACTATTTTATTAGAACACATTAAATTATGAGACTTTTTATCCTCATTGCAGTATTAGTGCTATACTTTGCAATGCTTATCAGCGTTGGATTGCACTTCAAAAAGAAAGCTAACAGTGTAGATGGCTTTGTTTTGGGTGGAAGAACCGTAGGCCCATGGCTCTCAGCATTCACTTATGGCACTTCGTATTTTTCAGCAGTGGTATTTGTGGGTTTTGCCGGACAGTTCGGTTGGAAATATGGTCTGTCTGCCACATGGGCAGGTATTGGCAATGCCATCATCGGTTCCCTTTTGGCTTGGATTGTGTTAGGTCGACGTACTCGCCTTATGACTCAGCAACTGGGATCAGCCACCATGCCTCAATTCTTTGGAACTCGCTTTGACAGCAAAGCCTTGAAGATTGTAGCATCAATGATCATTTTCATCTTTTTGATTCCTTACACAGCTTCATTGTATAATGGTTTGTCACGACTTTTTGGTATGGCCTTCGGTATAGATTATAGTGTTTGTATTATTATAATGGCTGTAATTACTGCAATATATGTCACTGCAGGTGGATACTTGGCTGCCGTCACAAATGACTTTATCCAAGGAATGATCATGCTCGGCGGAATTGTTGCAGTTATATGGGCAGTTTTGGCAAGCAAGGGAGGGTTGACAGAAGCTATTGATGGAATGAGAGCAGTCAGCGACGCCACTATTCCCAACGGAGATGTTCCGGGCATATTTGCATCATTATTCGGCCCTGATCCAACCAGCCTGTTGTTTATAATACTGCTCACATCTCTGGGCACCTGGGGTCTACCACAGATGGTTCAGAAATTCTATGCCATCAAAGATGAAGGAGCAATAAAGAAAGGCACAATCATTTCTACAATCTTTGCACTGATTGTTGCCGGAGGATGTTACTTCCTGGGAGGTTTCGGCCGTTTGTTCTCAGACAAAATAGATATTAAAGCCAATGGCTACGACAGTATTATTCCTACGATGATAGAAGGGCTCAATCCTGTAATTATTGCGCTGGTAGTTGTGCTGGTATTGGCAGCATCCATGTCCACCCTTTCATCATTAGTAATGACTTCCTCTTCAACCCTTACTCTTGATTTTCTGAAAGGAAATTTTGTCAAAAAAATGGATGAGAAAAAGCAGTTACTATCCATACGTATGCTCATAGTTTTGTTTATTTTAATCTCAGCAGTAATTGCATTGGTTCAATACAAGAGTTCAGTAACCTTCATTGCTCAATTAATGGGCATTTCGTGGGGAGCATTGGCAGGTGCATTTTTAGCTCCATTCCTCTATTCAATGTATTGGAAAAGAACGACAAAAGCCAGCTGCTGGGTAAGTTTTGCCATCGGCGTCGGCCTTATGACCATCAACCTCCTGGACAAAAGCTTGCTACCAAGCTTCATGCAGACTTCCATCAACTGCGGTGTGATGTCAATGCTTATTGGGCTAGTTGTTGTCCCACTGGTGAGCTTTATTACTCCAAAAGTTGATGATAAAATAGTTGAGAATGCTTTCTCTTGCTATAAAAAGAAATAAATAACTATTCTTCGCTCTGTTCGATAAGAGTATTATCCAATTTTTTCTTCGGGCTGGATTTTGCCCCCAGATTTACCAGATTGTTAGCTGCTTTATAGACACTCTGTGATCCATAAAGCAGCTTATCTTTTGCTTTATCAAATGTATCTTTCGCCTTATCCAGAGCATTATCTACATTATTCATGAACGTTGTATAATCATATATTCTGTCAAGAATCATTCTAGCAGCATCAATAATCTTTTCTTGATTTTGAGCCTGAATTGTCTGAGTCCAAGCTATCTGAATCATCCTTAAAGCAGCTATCAGATTTTGTTCGGAAGTGATAAATACTCCTTTATTGAAGGCTTCGCGCCAAATGGTAGTATCCTCAGCCATTGCCAACTGAAATGCAGTTTCGTTAGGCATGAACATAATCACATAAGGCAGGCTTTGATAAGGAGTTTTCACATGGCTGCTGTAATCCTTAGTAGACAATTCTTTAATATGTTGGGAAACACTCTGCAGGTGGCGTTGTGCGGCCTCATTTCGGCTAACATCGTCTTCAGCATTGCAATAATCAATAAAGGCAGTTAAAGAGACCTTGCTATCGATAATAACGCATTTGTTATCAGGATAATATACAACCACATCCGGCCTCATCACCTTGCCAGAATCTTCATTTGTCACGGCCTTTCCAGAGTTATCTCGAAGAGTATACTGCAAGTCATAGTGTTTATGTTCTTCAAGACCTTGACTATCAAGCAATTCTTTCAAAATCATTTCTCCCCAGTTACCTTGGATTTTTGTTTTAGAAGTCATTGCGTTAGCGAGACGATTGGCTTCTATGCCTAAAGATTGAGACTGTTTCAAAACATCTTCTATCGCCTTTTCCAATGCTGCTTTGTTTTGATTGCCCTGATCTCTGGTCTGATTTACCGCTTCACTCATATTTTTAAGAGCCTCGTTGAGAGGATTGATGATAGCATCCATCTTCTCTTGATTGCTCTGTTGAAAGGCTTGGGATTTCTTTTCCAGAACATCTCCGGCAAGAGCTGAGAACTGTTGTTCCACCACTCTTTTTTGTTCTTCCCAAGACTCCTTTGTTTCTTTCAATTGCTTTTCCAAGGCTACCCTAACAGCTTCGTTGCTTTCTTTTATAGCACTGATAGTCGCAGCATTACTGGCATCTTTCATAGCCATGGCTTCATCAAAGCTTATCTGCTTGGCTTGTGAAAGGGCAACAAAGCCCTCTTCTTTTGCCGCCATCTCAGCTTTCGCAGAGCGTAGGCGAACAAACAAGATTATGCCTGCAATCAGCAAGCATAATGAAAGTAAAGAAACGATTATCAGTGCAGTCATAATAGGTATAGTAATAATGTTTATATCATTTCTATGTCTGCTGCCGGAATCCAACCTTCTCGACCATCAGCAATAGTCACTCGATACCAATCTCCCACTATGTCTTTTATTTCCACTACTGTGCCCTCATGAATAATAAAAAGCGAGGTTCCAGTATTTCCAGGACTGCTTTTCACTGAAGATACAGGAGAGAGAACTACCGCACTGTCTTCACTAAGAGCATCTGCTCTCTGACTGAGAGAAAAGGCCAGTGAACACAAGGTAAACATAAATATCACACAAGCCAAAGCAAATGAAGTTTTCCTTGCTTTTCTTTTGGCTAACTGTCTGAAGCCAATCGTAAAAAGCAATACCATAGAGAATAGAACAATAGTCACCCATGCCCAGCCGTCAGAAGAAAGCATGTATTTACAATCTTCAACCCATTGGGCTAAGATAAACTGTGGGACTTCATCAATTCTATCGAGAACAGAAGCCTTGGCTATCTCAAGATTATTTGCTGCATCTTCATGGCTTGGATTGAGTTTCAAAGCTCTCTCATAATAGAGCACTGCCCTTGGAGCATTGCTCAGCTTGAAATAGCAGTTTGCAATGTTATAATAAAGGTCTGCACTCACCATATCAGAAGACTCTATTGCCAGATAACTGTCCAAAGCTGAAGTATAATCGCCTTGAGCATATTTATCATTAGCTTCATTCCAAGATTGAGCAGACATTGAGAGGCTCAGGCTCAGCAAAAATATCAACATTAGTGCCTTCTTTGCAGAGTCTTTTTTATTGGCATTATTGCCTATTGAAGATTCGATCTGGGATATCACTGTCATTGATGATTGATATTGAATTTCCATTGCATTAATATCACTTTCGGGAGCATATCTTGCCATTTCGCAGCCATCTATGATTGATATAAATTTGTCAGCAGTCTCTGGCTTTACACCTCTGGAAACCATCATTTCTCCGGCTTTTTCTTTGGTATAATCAGCAGGAGCGAGCATAAGTTTGTCGCAAATATAGCCTTCCATTGCTTTATGAAGCTCTTCATAGAATGCAGTTTCAAGCCCTTTTGACAGATAGTCTCCCGCTTGTTTCAAGCGAGCCTTTGCAATTTTATTGGCCTTTCAATTTCTTGTGCCTGCGACATCGGCTTTTCTGGCTCTGGCTACTGTGCCCAACTTATCTATAATCAAGAAAGTGGCTATCAGCAGGGCTATTATAATATAGAAAGACACTGATGTCACAAAGAAACTGCCTTTCTTTGCAAGGGTATCTTTACCTGCAGCAATATATCTGATGTCCTCGCCAATACTGCGCACTCCTTGTCTGGCAACAGATGACATATTATTGCCTGAAGAGCTATCTTCAGAGCTTGCTGTCACGTTCAAGTCAAGAGTCGGAGTTGAAATCGTTACATATTTGCCACTTGGAATATCAAAATATGAATAGTTGATTGGCCCTAGTGAGTAACTGCCGTAACTTCTTGGGATGAAAGGATATTCAAAAGTCTTAGTTCCGGAAGTGCCGTCTGAAACTATATTTTCAGAGCTTTTCACATCATAAGCCTCAAAATCAGCAGGAAAAACAACCTTCGGTGCTCCCAACATTGAAATATTACCTGTACCAGTAATTGTCACTTTTAAAGAACCTGCCTCGTTGGTATTCAATGAACTATTGTCTAAAGCCGCACTGATACGGAAGTCTCCAACTCCGCCCTCAAAAGATGAAGGAGCACCGGAAGGCAGTGGTTTTACATTTACTGTCATAGAGCCGGTACTAATTCTCTTTCGAATAGAAGAGTAGTTGTCAAAAAATTCATCAAAAATGGAACCAGTCCCACCGCCATTGTTGCTACGGACTCTCACCACACAGACAATTTCAGCAGGGTCGATATATATTTTTCCCTCTTGCTGAGGAATTAGCATATATCTTTTGAGAAGAGCCACATTATATACCTGCCCATCAACATTTTCTCTATCAAACTCGATAGTTGATGCAGAGAAAGTTTCTTTATTCCAAAATCCATTGAATGTTGGGAAAGTAATGTCTTCCAAGTTCGATAAGTCTACTTTGGTATAGAGCTTTAACTCAGCATTGATTGGCTCACCTTTCACGACATTAGTCTTGCTCAAAGTTAATTTCAAAAATAAATCTGCGCCTGACACAGTGCCAGAAGATGCTGCGGCCGCATTTGAAGAACCTTGAGCAACTTGACCTGACGAAGCACTTGCCTTTACCACCTCGATAGTAAAAGGCTTGGTCACGCAGTCTTTCCTCTCTACTTCTGCTTTGGCTGCAGGAAGAGAAAAACTGCCTTCAGTCTTTGGTTGTAACAAATAAGTATAAGTCTCTGTGTGCGACGATTCTCTCTTACCATTGACAATGCTTGTGCTGCTCATTGAGCCTTTCTGAGGCCCCCAAACTACATCGAAATCATTGCTAACAGTCCATTCAAAATCACTCATATTTCCATTAGAGGTAAACACCACCCTGAAAGTTTCATCCATTGAAACCACTTTCGGAGCTTCAACAGTGAGGCTCTGAGCAGACATACTGCAACAAATAAAAGCCAATAAGAATGAAATAAGGTATTTTCTCATATCCGCTATCTCCTACCAATTTTTTTCTTTTTGTTTACTTTTCAAAAGCAAGGCTTTTTCTTTATTAACCTTGTCTTGAGTCTCTTTTTCTTGCGCTTGGATGGCTTGAATCATCTGCTGAGCCGCCTGTGGGCTTATCTTTGGTTGCTCTCCCCCACCTTGCTGATCTTGTTGGTCCTGATTCTGATCCTGGTTTTGGTCCTGATTCTGATCCTGATCCTGATTCTGATCTTGGTTTTGATCCTGGTTTTGATCCTGATTCTGTTGTTGATTTTCCAACATCTTCTGGGCATAAGCCAGGTTGCTCTTGGCATCCATATCGCTAGGATTTCGGCGCAAAGAGTTCTTGAAAGCATCAACTGCAGCCTGCCAATTAAGTTGTTTTAAAAAAGAGTCACCTTGGTTGAAAAAACTCTCAGCCCCATGACCTGCTCTGTCC
>JAAZCF010000078.1 GCA_012513425.1 Bacteroidales bacterium | reverse complement strand
GAATCTTGAGGCCCTTTTTCTGCAGAAATACAAGGTCCATCCTGGTCAATCCAATCTTTAACGGTAAAGCTCGTTCCATCAGACATCGTTATAATAGAACCAGAAACTTTGCCATCTATCACCAAATCTTCAACTGAAGTAACATAATGTGATGATTGCCCAAGATTTTCAACCAAAGAAGACAAAGACTCTAGACTTTGACTTATAGTAAGCGAAGTCAAATTAAGACTTTGCACTAGTTTACTAGTCGGAATTTTAAATGTTTGACCGTCTGACATCTCAAAAATCACATAATCACCGGCAACTTCAACATTTTGGAAAATTTCGTCTCCGTTTGCGCCTTGGGCTCTTCCAAGATATTCCCAATCTCCGTTTGCGCCATTATACGACACATAAAAATCTCCGTCTTGTATCTTAATGAGTGGGACATTGCCAACGGCTGACACTTGATACCCATTTTCATCCAACAAAAATTGAACAGGATCATTTCCATATTGAATAGTCCAATAGTATTGTCCATCCGTGTCTCTTTTTGTACCTACCTTTGGAACTGAGACATCTTTACCATGATAAATTGTAAATGACCCCAGTTTTTGGAAGTTGACTGTATACCCTACATTATTTTCTAAGATGGTAACTCCAGTAATACAATCATTCAATTTGACAGAGTTTAAAATAGCATTTATTGATCTAATATTGGAGTTCAATTCTTGAACTTGCGTTTCTAACTCTGTTATTCGTTTGTCCAGGTCATCAATGCGCAATTCCAAGTTATTTGTACAACTTGTGAATAATAACAGCAGCGATGCTGACAGAATAATTAATCTCCTCATAAAATATATATATTAATTGCAATAATACTTAATATAGATGCAATTTACAAACGATTCGCTGCAACAGGGATAGATATATTTCTTATTTTTGTAAAAAAAGAGCGAAAAATATGGTCTGTTCTGTAATGTTCTACAATTTGGAAAACCTTTATGATACCATAAATGATCCACTAACAAATGATGATGAGTTTACTCCTACTGGTGCCAAAAGATGGACAGAGGTCAAGTATAGACGTAAAATATCCAACTTAGGCGAGGTGTTTTCTGCCGTGAGCAGTCTTCCAGGCGGCTTTCCTGTATTGGTTGGAGTCTCCGAAATTGAAAATGATTCTGTTTTAGATGATTTGGTTGGGCAAAAGATGCTCAGCGGAGCAAATTATCGCTATATTCATTATGAATCAAACGACTGCAGAGGTGTTGATGTCGCCCTATTATATAAGCCTAATATATTTAAAGTTCTCGAAAGTAAACCATTGAAGCTGATTTTGAGAAGCGGCCGAGAGTATATTGGTAGGGACATTTTAAAAGTAATTGGTTTACTAGACGGAGAAAAATTCTGCATTTATGTTTGTCATTTTCTCTCTCGTAGGACCGGGCGAGATGCATCTTGTGGTTTTCGCAGAGCCGGTGCTGAAACAATTTACAACGATGCTCTCCAAGTTAGAGAAGAGCATCAGGGCATCAAAGTTATTGTTATGGGCGATATGAACGATGGGCCATCAGATTTCGCTCTGGCAAATCTTTTAAGAGCAGGTAAGCAAAAAGAAGGGCTTGAAGAAGGGGCTTTTTTTAACCCAATGTGGACACTTATGGAAGAAGGCCTTGGCACAAGTTTGTTCAAACGTCGCTGGACCTTGTTTGACAATATATTAGTGTGTAAAAATCTAATAGCAAGTAGTGGCTCCGAAGGTTTTCATATTGCTCCATGTGGCAAAGGTGTTCATTACGCGGAAATATTCAAACTCAATTTCATGCTTGAGCATGGCATTCCAAAGCGAAGTTACAACGGCAATCACTTTTCCGACGGCTATAGTGACCACCTCCCGGTACTCATTCATTTAGAGAAATAAATGAATCCTTTTTGTCTATTCAACTAGTAAATTATAGGTAGCTCCAATCGTTAACAGCTGTAATATCCAACGGATTTTCAGAGAACATACCCATAAGCATACTCAATATGCTCTGGTTACTTACTTCAATGGTGCGTGCCTTCATTTTGTCCTCACTCCAACCAAGCCCCCTTGTAAGGTGCCCGTTTCCACCACTGGCCCTGAAAGTACTCATGGCCACTTTGTAAGATGTACTAGGGCTATAGATATTGCCTGTAGACTCGGCCACCATTGTGATGCGTGACCCGTATGGCTTGCTTGCTTGCTTGCTTCTACTGTATATTCAAGACCGGATACCGTATCAAACACATAAATTGGGTTGTTTAGGTAGTCCAACAGCAATGAGTAGGCATATTCCAAGTAATCCTTTATTTCACTTCCTGTCATTTCAATGATGCTCATTGTATTCTCATAGGGATAGATAGAGATGATGTCCTTGGGGGTAAGAGGGCCTTTATTCAAAACCGCGTTTGGTTGAGAAGGTGAAACTATGGTAGCAGTTACCGATTTTCCATTCACATACCCCATCTTTTCCGTCATTTTTCGAAATGCTCTATGCAACATACTTGTCCAGGGACAAGGACCTTTTAGGGCATCATACTGCAACTCATTAAATACCTTAGCAAAAATTGATGAGTCTGCATAATCAACATAGTCGGAATAATATGCTTGTGGAGATCCCTGTACATTATCTCCGCAGTCAAGTACTATTAAATTATCCCCGTACTCAGCCCGAGCATTAGTAATGTAGGAATATATAGAAGACATAGTAGAGTCTAGTGCTCCGTGCAGATCCGTTGTGGTAATTACATGAAATTCGGCTGGCCCATGCGAGCAGGAGCATATCAAAAGACAAATAATGATTTCAAAAAGACGCGTTTTCATAATGAAAATATCACCCAGCAAAATTATGAAAAAAACTTTCCAATTGGACAATGTTTCAGTTTCCACTTCTTTCGAAAAAACCAAAGGAGTGCCTATCAATGCAGGCACTCCTTGATATAGAAACAAATTATCTATTTTTTTAAGACGTCGTAGTAAGGGAGGCTTCCGCTTGTGAAGAGCCAATCCCCTCCTTCTTCATATCCTGAGTGTTGAGTTAGCATACCCTCCTGAAGACTGATCTGCTTCAAAGGAATCATCCAGAAACCGTGCGTCTGTGCATACCTCTGTGAGAATGTTCTGCCCGGCATCTCTCTGTATCCGTCAGGAACGACATTTCCTTTGAATTCAACATATCCGCCTTCCTGGTTATTCTGGATAATCTCACCTGCCGTTTCAGGATACCAGCGTCGAAGGTCATCGAAACGCATTCCTTCAAACGCTAGCTCATAACGGCGCTCTTTCTGGAGTCTTTCGAATGTGTATGAATCGTAAGGTTCAAGTCCCGCACGTGCGCGCAGTCGGTTCATACCAGTGACGGTTTCCTTCAGTTCATCCAGCATAAGAAGTACGTCTGCAAAGCGTATATAGATGGCATCGTTCATAAGTCCACTGTTGCTGTCACTGACTGAACTGTTAATAGCATGGAAAAAGTTATTATACATGCTTGACTTTGTACCATCGGTATAGCAAGCAGTTGCAATGTATTTCTTGGGATAGAAGAGAGTTCTCTCTACTTCCTTGTTGGTGTCTCCCTTGAAGTTTGGTAGCTCTACATAACCGTCTACGAACCAATCATAAACTTCATTGGCATTACGGGTAGCCATGAG
>JAAZCF010000077.1 GCA_012513425.1 Bacteroidales bacterium | reverse complement strand
CCCCTGTTTTCGAGAAAATAACAGCTGAAAAAGGAGCAAAATTGGCCTATTCTTATGATCTTTCAGTCGTGTCACAATCGAATTACATTAATTGTACTATAGACCTTCCAGGGGCTTACCAAGCCGAAAATGTGCGAATAGTACTCTGTTCTCTGAAGCAGCTGAGGATTAGTGGCCCAAATATCATGGAAGGCATTTGTCATACAGCTGCAATCACTCATTTTCGAGGCAGATGGGAAAAAATAGACCTTGGAAAAGGTCGGCCACATTTAATTTGCGACATCGGTCACAATGCCCATGCTCTGAAATACATTTTCCCTCAAATAGAGAAAGCTCAAGAGAGCCAAGTCTGGATAGTATTCGGAATGGTTTCCGACAAAGACGTTGAAGCCGTAGCTCATTTCATGACAAAGCCATCTGAGCGCTTTCACTACATTTTCACTCAAGCTTCAACTAATAGAGCCCTACCGGTTGATACACTTGCCTCTAGACTCGCTCCATTTTCTATTTCAGGTCAAACTACCAAAACCATCGCCGAGGCCCTTCACCTAGCCCTCTCGGAAGCATCAGCAAACGACTTGATCTTTGTTGGCGGCAGCAACTTCACCGTCGCAGATGCAATCATTGAAATTGAGAAATTACTCAGTTAATCATTCGCAAACAACTGATGACAAGCCACAGCTAAAGCGATATTAATCATCATTTGGAATTAACTTTTGCGCTAAGAAACTTCGACAGTAAAGCCTTCGTCAATGAGGGGAGCTGCGATTTGTAAGAGTTGGTCCTTGCTTATTTTTTGGAAGCCGGAAGTAGGTGTTTCACGATCAATGGTGTAGGCCATGATTTTTGAAGGTCTCAAGCGGCGAACCATTTTGTACCAACCATCAACTAGTTCGGGCGAAGTAAGGTCGATTTGTTGGCCTGCTATTTCGCATTTAAAGAAGATAGTTTGAAGGATGAAGTCTCCTTTGAATCGCTCCAAGTTCTCTATCGTGTGCTCCAACGAATAGTTGCAGTTAGGCCTGTTAATTAACTTTATAATAGACTCATCACAACAATCAATTTTCATTATCCTATTATCGATTTTTAGCAAGGCATCAAAGACTGACTGCTTATCCAAAGAATTTGAGTTTGAAAAAACGCTTATAACTGCGCTTGGAAAATACTTATCTCGCAACTCTATAGTCTTGTCAATAATAGCAGCAAAATCTGGATGAATAGTTGGCTCTCCATTTCCAGTAAATGAAATTGAGTCTATCTGTACGCCTTCATTGAAAAGCTCCTCAAATCGAGCGTTCATAGCTGAGGCGACATCCTGGAAACTTGGAATACGCGCATCTAAGACGACTATGTCGCCACATTCACAATATATGCAATTAAAGCTGCAAGTTTTTGCCCTGGTAGATAACAAATTTATACCTAAAGAATTACCTACCCTGCGACTGTGTATAGGGCCAAAAACTATTCTATCCCAAAGAAAGGTTGACATAATAAAGTATTATTTACTATGCGCAAACTTAAATATTTTCTTAGTAAATTCGAAGTCTATATGGTTATTAAATTAAACTCATGAAAAAATTTCTAACAATTTTAGCACTTATTTTGTGCTTTGCTTCGGCAAAAGCCCAAGATCCTAATTTTCATATTTATTTGTGCTTCGGCCAAAGTAATATGGAAGGAAATCCGCGCATTGAACCAAAGGATACACTGCGCGTCAATCCTCGTTTCCAGATGATGGCTGCTGTGGACAATCCTCGTATGCGCCGTGTTAAAGACGAATGGTATAAAGCTGTGCCACCATTGGTACGCCCTACCACTGGTCTTACCCCTGCAGACTTCTTTGGCCGCACAATGGTTGAGAAGTTGCCTCGCGATATCAAAATCGGCGTCATCAATGTTGCTGTTGCCGGATGTAAGATGGAGCTGTTTGATGAGGACATTTGTGCAGACGTTCTTTCCAAAGAAGCACAGTGGATGAAAGACATTGCAGTATTCTATGACAACAATCCATACAGATACCTTGTCACTTTGGCTCAAAAAGCCATGAAAAATGGTGTCATTAAAGGTATACTTGTTCACCAAGGCGAATCAAACACAGAAGATATGGAATGGTCCGCAAAGACCAAAAAGGTATATGACCGTCTGTTATCCGACCTCGGGCTGAAAGCCGAAGATGTGCCTATGTTTGTGGGTGAAGTTGTTAATGCCAGCGAAAATGGTGTTTGCGCTTCTTTCAACGAGAAAAATCTTCCAAATCTTCCAAAATTAGTTCCTACTGCATACATCGTTTCCAGCGAAGGTTGCCCTGCAGGTCCTGACAATTTGCATTTCTCTGCTGACGGGTTGAGATTATTCGGCCGCCGTTATGCAGAAAAAGTATTGGAAGTAGTTTATGACATGCCTCAAGAGCAAGCCGTTCCTTATGAAACAGTTATTTCCAGCCCTGATGGAAACATCAAAGTTACTTATAAAAACCGCGCTGGAAAAAGCACATATAGCGTTGCAGTCAATGGCGATACCTTCATCGAAAGTTCTCCTCTAGGACTTACAACTGACCTTGGCGACTATGCTCATGGTTTAGATTTTTCAAAAGCAAGCGAAGTAGAGAAAATTGACGAGACTTATTCTCTTCGTAATATTAAAAAGAGCAATGTTCATTATGTTGCCAACAAACAGGTTTTCACCCTCAAAGCCAATGGCAAAGATGTCATGGAAATTGAGTTCCGCATCAGCAACAGCGACGTTGCATTCCGCTATCGTCCCCTTTCTATAGGCAGCAGTTATTCTTTGAGAATTGATGCAGAAGCAACAGGATTCAAACTTCCACAAGATGCTACTTCTTTCCTTTGCCCTCAAATGAGCCCTATGACTGGATTTGCCCGCACAGCTCCAAGCTACGAAACAGGTTATACACCTGATGCTCCTGTAGTCAGCCGCAATGTAAGCAGAGAAGGCTACACCTTCCCTTGTTTGTTCCGTATCGGCGACAAAGGCTGGGCTCTTATTTCAGAGACAGGCGTTGGCAGCAACTATGTAGGCAGCCGCCTTATGGCTCAAGCTCGCGGTGGCAACGGCCTATTTACCATTAGATTCCCTGATGCTGCCGAAGCAAATGGCAACGGTACACCATCAGCCGGCATCAGCCTTGGCACTCCTACTCCTTGGCGCACCATCACAGTTGGAAAGAGCCTTGCTCCTATCCTTGAAACCACTGTTTCATACGACCTTGTTGAGCAACTATATGAGCCTTCAAAAGAGTACATCTATGGAAAAGGCACATGGAGTTGGATTATCGGCATGGACGCCAGCATGAACTGGGATGATCAAGTAAAATATGTGGATTTCACAGCTGCTATGGGTTATAAGACACTTCTTGTTGATGCTCTTTGGGATACTAATCTTGGTCACGAAGGTGTTGAAAAGCTTGCCGCTTATGCGAAGAGCAAAGGAGTTGCACTATACTTGTGGTACAACAGCAACGGATACTGGAACGATGCTCCTCAAGGACCTCGCGATGTTATCGGCCTTACTATTCCTCGTAAGAAAGAGTTGAAATGGATGCAGTCTATCGGTATCCGTGGTATCAAAGTAGATTTTATCGGTACTGATAAGCAGATAGGCATGAAACTTTATGAAGACGTTCTTTCTGACTGTAATGACTATGGTATTGAGGTTATATTCCATGGCTGTACACTTCCAAGAGGTTGGGAACGCATGTACCCTAACTTCATTGCATGCGAAGCTGTGCAGGCTTCAGAAAACTTAAGTTTTGGCCAAGGCGCTTGCGACAATGAGGCCTTTAATGCAACCCTCCACCCTCTAATTCGCAACACCGTAGGTTCTATGGACTTTGGAGGCAGCACACTTAACAAATATTGGAATGCAGCAAATGCTAAACCTGCAAGAGGCCGTTCAAGCATCAGAGTCACTTCAGATGTGTTTGCACTTGCCACAGCAGTAATGTTCCAATCACCTGTTCAGCACTTTGCTTTGTCTCCAACAAACCTTACTGACGCTCCTGCATGGGCCATTGAGTTTATGAAGTCAGTTCCTACAACATGGGACGACATCAAATTTATTGATGGTTATCCCGGCAAATATTTGGTATTCGCTCGCAAGAGTGGTGACAAATGGTATATTGCCGGTGTAAATGCACAAAAAGAAACTGTCAAGCTCAACATTACCCTTCCAGGCAATGCCAAGAAAGTAACTGTCTACAGCGATGACGCTCAGCTACAAGGCAGCAAGAATTCACAAAATGTCAACGGCACTATCGCCATTGAGATGCCTTGCAATGGTGCAGTTCTCATTGTTCAGTAATTGCCAACCATATTGAATATAAATAGCGAAGGTGACCTTGTCAGTCACCTTCGTTTTATTGTTAAATAATTCAAGATCTTTAACATTTTTATTGGAAAGAGAAGTGTTAATTATTTCTTCTCATATTTGACATATCCATTGAGGATATAGTCTCCATCTGAAAGAGCGAAAGTCAGTTTCTTGAACTCGACAAGGAAATGACTATCATCTCTTTCATGGACGATAAAAGATCCGCGATATGATTTATCAGTCATACTTCCCGCAAAATCCCTGGAATCGTTTGAGCATGGCATCATGAACAAAACATGATCAAGATCCTTGTCATCGAAAGCAATAGAAAGGGATAACATTTCATAACTCATCTTTCCTCCGGTATTGGCAAACAGATATGTCAATCCGTCTTCCGCAGATTTTTCCATACTTACTGTTGTGAAGGGAAGGTTGCCATGAGATGGAGTTGATACCACCGCATTGGCGAAGATGGTCGCGTCGTCTGCTTTTGTGACGACAGGAAGCTCGGTATCCAGATCATTATTTGAACATGAAAGCATGAAGAAAGAGAGGCACGCCAAGATAGCTAATTGAATACGAGTATTTTTCATAATATAAACCATTAAATTAAAGGCAAAGTAATAAATAAATACTACTGATGCAAAAAATGATGTTTATAGATATAACATCTCTTTGATTTTTGGCAAAATGGTCTGTTTCATCACATAGTCATTGATGCGATGCTCTCCATCAAACCATGCAGCTTGAGATTCAGGATAGTGCTCCACGAAGCTTTCATAGCCGCGAGCCAAAGGATCGTGGCGGCCAAACATTGCGTGGCAAAGCGGCTCATCCTCAGGAGTTATCCCATCAAACTGATGATCCTCCATCTCGCGAAAAGCATTCATAATCTCTTTGGTCACCCTCCCCTGCATCTGCTTATCTTTGCGTTTATTGAGATAGTTGAAAGTTCCTATTTTCATCACCTTACTCATGCGGGACATCCAAAAGGCAGGATTTGAGAGCAAACGCAAATGGCCTCGCATTTGCTGAGCATACATTCCACCCATACTGCTTCCCAAAATAAGGTCGGGTTGCTCTTTGTCGCATAGATTTTTCAAAAATGGCAGTGCTTCGCGTGGATCCAAAGGAATATCCGGCGCAATTATTTCAAAATCAGGAAGAGCCCTGCGCAAAAGTTGAGCAGTGCCACTTGCACCAGAAGATGCAAATCCGTGAAAATATAATATTTTTTGTTTTTCTGATTCCATATCAATTTACCTTCATAAGACTATTTATGAACTATTGAGCCTCTCAAAGTTTTACTACAATTGCCTCGTGATGCATAGCCCCAAGCAATACATTCACAAGGTCACTTATGTGAAGGCAAAGGCTTGATGTGTTTTTGCATGGATGACATCCAAACCATTGGCTTTGCATCACATCTTCATCAATAAGCAACTGCACTGCATTGTCTTTGTCATTCATCAACCCCATTACAGACACAGAGCCAGGCTTCACGTCCAAGTACTTGAGCATAGCCCCATCATCAGCAAAAGAGAGCCTTGCAGAATTAATCTGAGACGACAAATCTTTCGTAAGAAACTTTTTATCGCCAGGCATCAAAAGCAAATAGAACTTGGTCTGCTGACGATTGCACAAAAATAAGTTTTTGCAAATAATAGGGTGCTGGGCACCATCAGACTCTGCATTGAAAGATTCTCCACGAAGGCGACCGAAAGCCAGATCAATCTGAGCGCATACCTCCATGTTGTCAGCAGGCTCATGATCTACCCTTTCATACTCCACACCAAGTTTATCCAGAAAATCATACACCCTCACCTCTCTCGCCTCTCTGGCTTCACAATCATCAGGACGACCTTTATAGACTTTCAACATTGCTTAAATCCATTGATAACCAATTTTATGAAGCAGCACACGCAGCAAGCGGGCAACTATAAAACCGCACACCAACGACAGCACCAAGGTAGCCATCAAGCAGACAAAGGCATTTGCGCCACTATTTTCCAAAAGACGGGTAAAACCCACCACAAAAAACGGATGGATGATATATACCATATATGAATCCCCTGCCAGACCTTGCCAAAAACGGCTTGCCCCATTGACATGGTGTTTTCCAAAAGATAGTATAAAGTAAGACACACATACGCACATCACAGACTCCCAGAGAGCGTAAGCAAGCGAAGCCAAAGAGCCTCCGCCTACGAACTCGGCAGAATGGTGGAATATACAGAAATAGGCCACCGGCAGTGACATCACAGCAATAACCAACATCACCCAGCCTTTCTTCATCGACAATTTTTCCAATGCCCCGCTCCTACAAACAATCAGACCAAGCAGATACATCAGCACATAGAGCACAAAGAAGCCTAAGGTAATATTAATCAGCACATTGCGAGTGAAAGGCATCTTTATTCGCACCAAAAATGCCATAAATCCTGCCAGAATCACAAACAAAGCCACAGAGCCAAATGTCACTTTTGGCATTTTTATCTTGTTTATCACTTTTCGCAGAGCAATATATAACAACTCCAGAACTATCAAAGTAGCCACAAACCACATGGGACCGAAGCCTGAGAAATGAAATCTATCATTCAAAAATAGAACTCTAAGCAGAGGATTGAGGACAAACGTGTAAACCAACAACGGAACTACTAACCTAAACAAGCGATCTTTCAAAAATGCTTTTACTTCCCATATTTTCCTTTCACAGCCTTAGCTTCGTTCGTCTCACGGGAAAAGTATATGGTCAAAGGCTTAAAGAAACCTTAAAGTCGCCTTTCAGCCTAATTTAAGGGAGAAAAACTAAACTGTTGGTGAAAAGAGAATGTTAGGTTATAATATACCTTAAGAGGTGTTAACGGTATGAACATACTCATTGTTGAGGACGAGGTAAGGCTGGGCGAGGCTCTCGCT
>JAAZCF010000076.1 GCA_012513425.1 Bacteroidales bacterium | reverse complement strand
TTGAAGTACAGAATGAGCTTATTCGTGCCATAAACGAAATCCGCGACAGCTTTGCAATGCAAAATTTCGGTAAGAAATATGCAAACCTTGACGAAGCTCAACAGCAGATTTGTCGTGATGCCATTCCGCAGAACATCTCTGAGGCAGAACCAAAGGATATAACTAAAAAATAAAAAGTTATCAGTATGGCAAAATTTTCAAGAAAAGGCAAAGGTGGACTTCCACAAATTGGAACAGCGTCCCTTCCTGATATCGTATTCATGATTTTGATGTTCTTCATGGTATCAACAAGTATGCGTCAAACTGATCGTATCGTTAAAGTTACCTTACCACAAGCGTCCGAAATCGTTAAGCTAGAAAGAAAAGACTTATCTTCATACATATATGTTGGTACCCCAATGCCTCAATATCAGGCTCAATATGGTACAGACAGCCGTATCCAGCTAAATGACTCTTTCCGTTCTACTGCAGAGATTCGTGACTTAGTGGCTGCAGAACGTGAAAATCTCAGCGAGGCTGACCGTCCATTCATGACTGTATCTATCAAAGCTGACGAAAATACTCGTATGGGTATCATCACAGATATCAAACAAGAGCTCCGTCGTTGTTCGGCTTTGAAGATTATGTATGGCGCAAGATAATTAATAGTATTTACTGTAAATTATACACACATAAGAAGGGTGACTTAATAAAGTCACCCTATCTTATAATTAATAATCAAAATGAGAAAAAATATTAAACTTTTATTGATTGCTGGGCTGTGTTTACTTACTTTCAGTGGTTGTGGCCCACAACCTGCCAAATATGTCTTCTATTTTATTGGCGATGGTATGGGCTTCTCACATGTATCCGCAGCAGAAGCCTATAAATCTGCTGCATCAGGCGAAAAGGTAGGTAGAGAAAATGTATTATTCACTACTTTTCCGGTTCTTGGTGTAGCTAACACTTTTTCTGCGAATAGTAATATAACCTGTTCTTCTGCTGCCGGAACTGCATTGGCAACAGGTCATAAAACAAATAACAATATGCTGGGCGTAGATCCAGAAGGCAATAATTTAACTAGCATTGCCTATCCGATTCATGAAGCAGGCTACAAAGTAGGCATTATGACTACAGTAAATATTAATCATGCTACTCCAGCTTCTTTCTATGCAAACAATATCAACAGAAATAACTACTATGCAATCGGATCACAATTGCCTGAAAGTGGTTTTGAATTTTTTGCAGGTGGTGATTTTGCGAACCCAAAAGATCGTAGTGGAGACAAAGAATCATTGTTTGATATGTGCGAAGGAGCCGGATATTCAATATCATATGGAATGAATGATTACAATAGTAAGAAGAACAATTCAGAAAAAGTAATTATATTTCAAGACAGAGTAACAGATAGCATATATGACTATACACAGTTCCCTAACGCTTTCAAAAGATCAGAGAATCAGATCAAATTGGCTCAGACTCTTAGTGCTGCAATAGAAAAACTTAATAATGATAAAGGTTTCTTTATTATGACAGAAGGTGGAAAAATTGACTGGGGAGCTCATAGCAATGACATTGCAAACACAGTATATGAGTTGCTTGATATGGAAGAAGCTATCGCTGTTGCCTATGATTTCTATCTAGCACATCCAAAAGAAACTCTGATAGTAATTTCAGCTGACCATGAGACAGGTGGAATTGCTCTGGGTAAAAAAGGTTACTATTTGAATATGGGAGCTATTGATCAACTAGGCGTTGAAAATGACGATGTCAATGGTTCAAACTACATGAGTGGCCAAGTAACCGAAGATAATGTTTCAACTATAGCTAATATTGGCTGGACTACTCCAGACCACACAGGTGGTGCAGTTCCTGTTTGGGCAATTGGTGCCGGAAGTGAAGCTTTCGCAGGATCAATGGACAATACTGACATTCCTAAGAAAATTATCGCTGCTATGCAGATAGATTATAGTTTTGAATAGCAGAATAGCTTAAATAATAAAAAATGTCCGAGTGCAATAGTGCAAATCGGACATTTTTTATTTCTTCCAAATGTATTAAACTACGTATAAGTTACTGTATTTGAATAGTTGCAAGCGCCTTGTCTATCCTCGCTAAGGTCTCATCTTTGCCGATGAATTCGCAGATTGCAAAGATACTTGGGCCTTGGCTGATACCAAGCACCGCAATGCGTAAGCAATTCATCATTCTTCCCATAGGCAATTCATTATCGATAGTCCATTGGTGAATAGAAGGCTCAGTATCGGCTACTGTAATAGCATCAAGAACTGAGAATGTGTCACGCAACACTTTAAGCCTTTCAACATCATCAGCTTTCCAAAATTTGGTAATAGACTTCTCATCATAAGTTTGTGGAGCCTCGAACATATAGAGAGTCAATGGCAGCAAATCATTGGGAAAAGTGGCGCGTTCTTTAATGAGCGACACTGCTTGAGAAGCGCGTTCCAAAGAAGCATCAAGACCTTTGTCAGCAAGCATCTTTTGTAACATTTTTCCCAAGAATGCATTATCACTGAGGCGCATATACTGCTGATTGAACCATTTTGCCTTATCATAGCTGAAACGTGCACCTGATTTGCTGACTTTCTCAAGTGAGAAGGCAGAAATAAGATCTTCCATCGAGAAAATTTCTTGCTCAGTACCTGGGTTCCATCCGAGTAAAGCCAACATATTGATGAAGGCCTGTGGCAGATAACCTTCTTCTCTATAACCCATTGATACTTCGCCATCAGGAGCTTTCCATTCTAAAGGGAAAACAGGGAAGCCAAACTTATCTCCATCTCTTTTACTAAGCTTACCCTGGCCCTGTGGCTTAAGTAGCAAAGGCAAATGAGCAAACAAAGGCTGAGAATCGCTCCAACCGAAAGCTCTGTAGAGCAAATAATGCAAAGGTAGGTATGGTAGCCATTCCTCACCTCTAATCACATGACTTATCTCCATTAGGTGATCGTCCACAATGTTTGCAAGGTGGTATGTTGGCAAGCTATCGGCAGATTTATAAAGCACTTTATCATCAAGAGTTGATGTATTAATAATGATGTGTCCGCGAATAATATCGTCCATCTGCACATCTTCATTGTCAGGCATTTTGAAACGAATCACCCAATTGTCTCCCCTCTCAATGCGTGCAGCCACTTCATCAGCCGGTAGAGAAATAGAGTTTTGAAGAGAAGCCCTTACAGCCGCATTATACGCGAAGCTTTGTCCTTTTTCCTCAGCCTCCTTTCGAAGAGTATCAAGATCTTCTGCGCTGTCGAAAGCATAGTAAGCACATCCATTGTTTATCAACTGCAATGCATATTTCAAATATATCTCCT
>JAAZCF010000075.1 GCA_012513425.1 Bacteroidales bacterium | reverse complement strand
GTTTGCATATATGCTCTTTCCTTTGGATATATTACGGATTCCCTGCAGCTAGCTATGAAGGCGTCAATGTGGATAATGTTCGTTACAATCTCGGTAATTTAATGGGTGAGCAAGACGATACGCCCATAGATATGGTATCATCAATTCCTGATTCAGGCATATGTATGGCTATTGGCTATTCTCAAGGTAGAAAAGTGCCTTATCGTACTGCTGTTGCAAAATATACCGCAACATGGCCTCGCAGTTTTATGCCTTCAGAACAAAGTATGAGAGATGTAGTCGCAAAGATGAAGTTGATTCCTAACTATGAATTGATGAGAGGAAAGCGTATGGCTTTTTGTGATGACTCCATTGTTAGAGGAACTCAATTGCGAGAAAATGTTGATATTTTCAAACTGCATGGAGCTTCTGAAGTTCACATTCGCATTAGTTGTCCTCCGCTGATATTTCCTTGTACTTTCTTAAATTATTCGGCTTCAAAATCACCTATGGAATTTATTTCACGCAGAATAATTAAAGACATAGAAGGAAGTCATGATAAATGTCTCAACGAGTACGCAATGTATGGTAGTGACAAATACAATGAAATGGTAGAACGCATCAGATTACAACTTCAAATGACTACTTTAAAGTTCAACACAGTTGATAATTTGGTGAAAGCTATTGGTATTGAAAAGTGTAATATTTGCACACACTGTTTTGATGGTAGTGAATTCAAATCATAGTCCGATTTTTTTTAGTTTTTTTTTGAGATTTTTGCATAGATTTGCACCGAACCTTTAAAAAAATACTAATTATTTTGACAACACTATTTGTATGTGGCTTGGACTATAAGACCAGAAGAGAAAATCTGATTGAGTTGTTCACTCCTTTCGGAAAGGTTAGAACGGCTCGAATTATAGTCGACACCAAAACTAAGCGATCCTGTGGATATGGTTTTGTGGAAATGAAAAACGAAGAAGAAGCCCTTCGTGCGATTTTTGAACTCAATGGCACATGTTACTCTAAGAGTAAGGTTATTAGAGTGAGTCTAGCCAAAGAGCAAAAGAATGAAAAAGACACAGATGACCTAAAGTGTGGCGATAATATTGATTACACTATTTAGTGTCTGGAAAATTACTAACAAGAATTTGCCGCTCAAAGCTCCAATAATCGGAATGCTTTGAGCGGCAACTGCAATAGGAAGAATATACATTGCAGCTGCGCTCAATGGAATAGCCAAAAGGTTAGTTACCATGAAATATTTTGGAAAAGAGCCAAAATACAACCAAGACAGTGGGCTTGTGGCAAACTGACAACTGATTGATAGTGCCAAAGAGTTCCATATCCAGGCCAACAAATTGCTTTTACACTCTAAAAGAGCTTTTAATCGAGGAAAAATGAAATAAATGCCAAGCACAGAACTATACGATAGTTGGAATCCGATTGAAAAAGGTGCATCAGGGTTGACAATACAGATTGTAAAGGCGCTGATTGCAAGGGCTCTCAATAGGTCACGTTTTGAGCCTAAACTATCGCAAATCTCATAGACTGTAATCATACAGACGGCTCTGCAAATAGAATTGCTTAGGCCGGATATAAATGCATAAGCCCATAGTGTCAACAAAATGACAATTCGCTTGGCTATTATTGCTGCAGGGCTGTTTCCTATGAAGGCAATAGAGATTTTTAGAAAGCTATATACGATGCCGACATGAAGTCCGCTAAGGGCCAACAGATGCATAGCTCCGCTGGCTTTATATTGGCTTTTGAGGCTACTATCAAGCATGGATTTGTCTCCAATTGCCAGAGCTTTGGCAACTGCCAATTCGTTATTGTCTGCATTTATTAAAATATTGTCAATGGCTTCAGAACATTGCATTTTCAGCCTTGCTGCCTTTTCAAATATCCACAGCCCTTCTCTGGAAATGCCTCCAAATTGGGTTCCCAAAGCTCCGGAGAGAGCAAAAGCTATGAATAATATGGCCTTGTGACGCCATGAAAGATAGAAATGTGAACCAAAGAGACTACAACAGCAGATGGAAGTACAGAGCAATAAAGAGAAGAGAATTAAGATGGCAACCTCACTAGCATTTAGCACAAGACACTGCCAGAGAATGTCCCCAAGAATATATGCCAGCGCATAATAAATTATGTCCCTACCTTTCCCCATTTCCAACTTCTTTTGGACAAAGATATCAATAAAAAATGCTAATTTTGCTGTTTTAAATATAACTCATTATGAAAATATTGGTAATTAATTGCGGCAGTTCTTCGCTTAAATATCAGGTGCTTGAAATGAGCTCTGATAGCAGCAAAGTACTGGCAAAAGGTCTTGTTGAGCGCATTGGCAGCCAAAATGCAGGCCATACACATAAGGTAGGAGACAATAAATATCAGTTTGAAAAACCAATCATTGACCACACTGAAGCCATAAAAAATGTGTTGAATGCACTTATTGATCCAACAATGGGTGTTATCAGCAGTCTTTTTGAGATTGATGCAGTAGGCCACAGGGTTGCCCATGGCGGAGACTATTTCTTCAAGAGCGTTGCAGTTGACGATGACGTTGTTGCAAAGATTGAAAAATGCTGTGCTTTGGCACCTCTTCATAATCCTGCAAATCTATTGGGCATCAGAGCTATGGCTAAGCTTATGCCAGATACATCCCAGGTTGCTGTTTTTGATACTTCTTTCCACCAAACTATGCCTGATTATGCTTATATGTATGCTTTGGACTATTCTTTCTACGAAAAATACAAAATCCGTCGCTATGGTTTTCATGGCACCAGCCATAAGTTTGTTGCAGAAAAGGCCTGCAAACTGCTGGGCATGGATATAAACAATTCCAAGATTATTACTTGCCATCTTGGTAACGGCAGTTCAATCACTGCAATTAAAAATGGCAAATCTATTGATACATCAATGGGCTTTACTCCGTTGGAAGGTGTGCCAATGGGTACTCGTTGTGGTAATATTGATGCAGGATTAGTGACTTTCCTTATGCAGAATGAAGGTCTTGATGCCGATGGAATAAATTCTCTACTCAATAAAAAAAGCGGTCTTCAAGGTCTCAGCGGCTTTTCTTCAGACTGCCGTGACTTGGTTGAATCAATGGAGCAAGGTAACAATAGAGCCGCTCTTGCCATTAAGAAACTTGCCTATGATGTGAAAAAGTATATTGGTGCTTATGCTGCAGTTATGAATGGTGTGGATTTGATTATCCTTACCGGAGGCATTGGCGAGAACTCTACTCCTGTTCGTGAGCTCATTTGCTCAGGTCTGGATTATCTGGGAGTGGATTTCGATTTTGATAAAAACACTCAGTCCAGAGGAATTGATACTCTCATCTGCAAAGACGGCTCAAAAGTAAAAGTTATGGCAGTCACTACTGATGAAGAATTGGTAATTGCAACAGACACAATGAACATAGTAAAAAACAAATAATAGAAATGATTACAAATTTTGAACAACTATTCGAGGCTTTACGCTCGAAACCCAAAAAAAGATTAGTAGCAGCTTGGGCTGTAGACAACCATACAATAAATGCTGCATCTAAAGCTATTTCCCTTGGTATTGTAGATGCTACATTGGTTGGAGACAAGGATATGATTCTTGCAGCATGTAAAGAGGAAGATATCAACCCTGAATTATTTACTATCGTTGACAATAATGACGAGCTCAGCAGCATAGCTGAAGCAATAGACCTTATCAATGCCGGTGAAGGAGACATTCTTATGAAAGGTCTTTGCAGCACAGACAAATACATGAGAGGCATTCTCAACAAAGAGCGCGGATTACTTCCTGCAAAAGCAGTTTTGAGCCATGTCAGCGTGATTCAAAATCCAAACTACCACAAATTCATTATTTTCGGTGACATGGCCGTAATTCCTGCTCCTGACTTGAAACAAAAAGAAGCAATTGCCAAATATGTAATTTCTACAGCTAAAGCTTTTGGCATTGACAAGCCTAAGGTTGCTTTTATTGCTGCTACAGAGCAGATGATGCCTGGTATGCAGGCGTGTGTGGATGCAGCTCTTCTCAGTAAAATGTGTGACCGAGGTCAAATCAAAGGTTGTATAGGAGATGGTCCTTTGGCTCTCGATGTGGCTCTTAGCTCAAAAGCAGCTGCAATTAAAAAACTTGACAGCAAAGTTGCCGGAGATTCAGATTGCTTGGTATTTCCAAATATTGAGTCTGCAAATGTATTTTATAAAGCTAATTCTCAATTAACAAAAGGTGTGCAGCAGGCTGCCGTTGTGGCTGGTGCCAAAGCTCCATGCGTGCTTTCTAGCCGCGCTGACAGCATTGAACCGAAGCTGAATTCTATTGCTTTGGCTGCAATGACTGCAAAATAATGGCACCAACCGAATTAGGTACAGAGAAGATAGGGAAGCTGCTCAAGCAGTATGCTATGCCGGCCATTGTGGCAATGGCGGCAACTAGCCTTTATAATATGGTTGATAGTATTTATATCGGCCAGGGAGTAGGGGCAATGGCGATAGCAGGTTTGGCGGTTACTTTCCCTTTGATGAATCTTTCCGTTGCTTTCGGTACACTTGTCGGAGTAGGTGCATCAACATTAATCTCAATGCTGTTGGGTCAGAAAAATTACTCCATGGCCAATAGAGTGTTGGGAAATATAGTAATGCTGAATATGACAATCGGGTTGATTGTCTCTATCTTGGGATTGACTTTTCTTGAGCCAATACTATATTTTTTCGGTGCCAGCGATGTCACTCTGCCATATGCCAAGGAATATATTTCCATCATCTTGATGGGTAATGTCGTTACTCATTGTTATCATGGTTTAAACAATGCCGTAAGAGCTAGTGGTCATCCAAAGCAAGCAATGTATGCTACTCTTCTGACAGTGGGCTTGAATACAATCTTGGATCCAATCTTTATTTTTGCGTTGGATATGGGCATAAAGGGTGCTGCTATTGCAACTGTTTTATCCCAAGTGGTATCATTGATCTGGGTAATAATAATCCTCTTCAACAAGAAAAATGTATTACATTTCAGTAAAGAAATATTCCATTTCGACATAAAGATTGCCTCCAGATCGTTGTCTATTGGCTTGTCTCCTTTTTTGATGAATGCGGCTTCTTGTTTTGTGGTTATTTTTATTAATCGCCAATTGCAAAACCACGGAGGAGATATGGCCATTGGAGCCTATGGTATTGTGAACAGAATCATCTTCTTGTTTGTGATGTTGAATATGGGCTTTACACAAGGAATGCAGCCAATTGCAGGGTATAATTATGGAGCAAAGCAATATGACAGAGTGAAACATGTGCTAAAATTGACTATTTTCTGCGCAACCATCACCACTACTATAGGCTTCCTTGCCGGTCAATTGATGCCTAGAACAATGGTGTCTTTATTTACAAATGATACTGAGCTGATAGATTTGGCGGCTCATGCTTTACGCATAGTTATGATTGCCTTCCCTGTAGTCGGTTTTCAAATGTGTACTTCACATTTTTTTCAATGTATAGGCCATGCCAGCAGAGCAATCTTCTTGTCTATGAGCCGTCAGCTGGTATTCCTTATCCCATTACTGATTTTTTTCCCAATGTTTTGGGGTGCAAATGGAGTTTGGTGGAGTATGCCTACCTCAGACTTAGTAGCTGCAGTGATTGCTTTCTTTATGTTGCGCCATTTGCTGAAAAACTTTGGTAAAAACGAAAAAATAGATATTTTAACTACATAGCCATGGATAATAAAATACTCATAACTGTTGGTCGCCAGATTGGTGCAGGTGGATTAGATACCGCTCGTGCTCTCTCTAAAAAATTGGATATTCCTGTTTATGACAAGGAACTTCTGACTATCGCCTCTCTAGAAAGTGGCATCAACCAGGAGTTTTTCGAACATAAAGATGAAAAGCCAGTGTCAAGTAGTAGTTTTGCAAGGTTTTTTGACACACAGAATTATGTTCCAGAGACAGCAATTTCTCAAGACAAACTGTTTTCAACTCAGAGCGAAGTAATTTTGAAAGCAGCCCAGAGTGGCTCCGGAATATTTGTTGGCCGTTGTGCTGATTATATTATCAGGGACTTCCCAAAAGTTTTGAGGGTTTTTATTACTGCAGATATGCCCGATAGAGTGGCTAGGCTTTCAAAAAGCTGGACCATGTCAGAAGATGACATTAGAAAGATGATTGAAAGAGAAGATAAAAAGCGCGCTGCTTATTATAATTACTATACATTCAAGAAGTGGGGTGATAGTTCCAGTTATGATTTGTGCTTGAATAGTAGTAAATTTGGAATTGACAATTGTGTTGACACAATAATCAATATGCTCAACAACCTATAACAAATACCTTATGGATGAGAAAATAATTTTTTCTATGAATGGAGTGGGGAAGATTCTCCCTCACAACAATAAAGTAATACTAAAAGACATTTACCTATCCTTTTTTTATGGGGCAAAAATAGGTGTTGTTGGTATGAATGGTGCCGGTAAATCTACTTTGATGAAGATTATTGCCGGAATTGAAAAATCATTTCAAGGCGAAGTGGTATGGGCCCCGGGTTACTCTGTTGGATATTTGGAACAGGAACCTCATCTCGATGACACAAAAACTGTAAAAGAAGTAGTGCAAGAGGGCGTCCAAGAAGTTATAGATGTGCTCAAAGAGTATGAGCAAGTCAATTTAAAGTTCATGGAGCCGATGGATGACGACCAAATGAATGCTCTTATTGAAAAACAGGGCGAGTTGACTGATCGCATTGAACATCTGGGTGGCTGGGATATTGACAGCAAGTTGGAAAGGGCTATGGATGCTCTACAATGTCCGGAGCCTGACGCAATTGTAGCTAACTTATCCGGAGGAGAAAGGCGCAGAGTGGCTCTATGC
>JAAZCF010000074.1 GCA_012513425.1 Bacteroidales bacterium | reverse complement strand
GTATGTATACAGATAAATTCTCGACTGACAATGTTTTGTGACCCATTTTTGTCCTCGATCACTAAAAGAGCAGAACTTGCTACATTTTACTACGTAGATATTTGCTCGCCATGGCATAATCCAAGCAAGCTTGTCTTCTGCTCATTTGGCTTATCGCAAATATTCAAACAGCTGCTCTTTTTACGTTCCTCGAGGCCAATGGGTCCCCGCAAAACATTGATAGGTCTCGCTTTTATCTGTATATATCGCAATTTGATGAACATGCGAAACTTGCGTAATTTATTGTCAATGAATCAACAGGTATAACAATTGTAAAAAAACAGATTATGGCAACAATCATGAATGGTTTGATGGGGGGCATCTCGGGCAGAATAGGCAACGTGGTGGGTGTGGCACGCAACGGCAGTTTTTATTTGAGAAGTCGCCCTGCGCGCGTAAAAAACCCCAGAACAAAGGAGCAGACAGCGCAGCGCAGCAGGTTCTCCGTCACCATGGCATTTCTGAAAACATGTACGCCCTTACTCCGCGTGGGCTTTCGTTCCGAGGCCATGGGAATGAAGAGTGCATTCAATGCTGCCATGTCATACAACATGCAACATGCCGTGAAAGACGGGCAATGGGGTTTGGAGATCGATTTTCCGAACGTGCTTGTATCAAAAGGTACACTACCGACCTCTCCCATGGTATATGCAGCCATTGTGAATGGGGAGCTCTGTGAGCGGTGGGACGATTCCCCTGAAAAGAAAGCAGGCTCCAATGATGAAGTAGTGATGCTTGCTTATAATCCGGCAAGACAACGTGCGATCTACGATCTGCATGCCGGCAAAAGAAAGCACAACGAGTCTTCTTTGCTGTTGCCCTCGCAATGGCAGGACGATGCGGTAGAAACCTATATCTCCTTCATGTCGGCCGATGCAAGCAGGGTGTCAGACAGTCTGTATGTCGGCCGGCATCATATATATCGTGTCCCATCATGACGAGTTGGATCGCTATTGTGGAGTTTTGCTTTTAATAGTGTTGGTAATCCTCATTGCTGTAGAGTCTCCAGAAATTGCAGTTGTCTCGCCGGTACAATTTGTAAAATAAACGTAATATCCGTTATCCTGAAATCTGTATACTTTGCATCCATCATACTCAAACAAGAATGAAACGTCGTAATCGGCGTTGTTTGCAGGTTTACTTGTTGATACAGATTGCTGATATTTCACGCCACAAGCATGAAGATTTAAGACGACCGCGAATAGAAACAAGAATTTAAATAATGTTTGAATATTTGGGAGAGGGCCACATTCAAATTGTGTCTGTTCTTAAGATCAAATAAAGATAATAGAAATTATTCACAATGATCTAAAATCCATTTTCAGTGAAAAATATCATTGACACAAATTGTCAAAATGAAGGAATACATTTGACCTCAATTATATTTACGAACATCAGATGTGTTGGTATCGGACACGGAAAGTAGCATAGAAAAACGAGACAGTATTAAAACTTTTGTTTAACTTCGTACGAAGTTTAAATTTAATGTCAATTGATACCATATGGTTGTGGTATGATCAGAATAATCAACAAATTGGAATTACTAACTTAGCCGGGAAAGCATAAACGCTAATTTTACAAGTCAACCTAAAAGACTTGATAACGGATGAACACGAAGAGAGTAATTCACAAAAAACAACAAACGTAATAGATTAAGCAAATGAGCGGCAGTTTCATAACAAATAAAGTTAAATTCCTCTCGGATATAATCAATGGCATTCTCCCAAAGACTAATGCTGTTGATATACTCGTTGGATACTTCTATTATTCTGGCTATACGCAATTATCAGATAATCTAAAAGATAAAACTATCCGTATTCTTGTAGGGCTGGATGTTGATGTGCAGATTACAAAGCATATACGAGAGGTAGAAAATTTTAAGCAGACATTACCTTCTCGTAGCAATATTAAAGAAGAGTATTACAAGCATTTTGTGAAGATATTCAACGACACTGACTTTTTGGATACGGCCGAGAAGTTGGAACAATTCAAAATGTTTTATGGCAAGATAGTCGATGGAACATTAGAAATAAGGAAAACTCTTGAACCGTGTCACTCTAAGATGTATCTATTTGCTTATAACGACCAGATGAATGAAGATGGCGAATTGCCTGGTGTAGTAATTACAGGTTCAAGTAATCTTTCTTACCAAGGTCTCACTGGCAGATTGGAACTGAATGCCCGCTTTGATAGCAAAGGCGACTATGAAGAAGGCCATACCATATTTGAAGAACTATGGAAAGATTCTGTTGTAATCGTAAATAAGGATAATGTAGATGAGTGGAATAATAAAGTTATGGCTCGTATATGGTATGACCAAATTTATTCTCCTTACCTATTATATATTAGAGTACTAAAAGAGTTCTTTGGTATTCCAACTAAAGAGAATGTACTTACCCCATACGACATTACAGATGGAAAGTACTCCAATCTTAAGTATCAAACAGATGCGGTTCAAATGGCTCTCAATGCTTTAGAAAACCATAATGGGGCCATTGTTGCAGACGTTGTAGGACTTGGAAAGAGTATCATCGCATCTACAACTGCCAGAAATCTAAAATTACGTACTATTGTTGTGTGCCCTCCTCACTTGTGTAAACAATGGGAAGGTTATCGCGATATAATTCCCCCCGAATCTTAGACAACAAGTATCATTAGAAAATAATATTAATTTTGTTGTCATGAAGAAAAGGAAAACTTACAGTGCAGGCTTTAAAACGAAGGTAGTTTTAGAGGTCCTCCAAGAAAGGGAAACAGTCCAGGAGATTGCGAGGAAGTATGAGCTACACCCGAGTCAGATCTCTACATGGAAGAGTCAATTTTTATCCAATGCGGATGTTGTTTTCGAGAAAGGTACATCCAGGACAGAGGATGACAAGGAGAAAGATGACCTCTTCAAGAAAGTTGGGCAACTTCAACTGGAGGT
>JAAZCF010000073.1 GCA_012513425.1 Bacteroidales bacterium | reverse complement strand
ATTGTCTACACCTCCGACATAGCAGATGCCAATACTTTTAGCATTATGCCCGACTGTGTGAGCTCCTGCAACATCTTCAGATCTTCCTGGATGCACTGATCCATCAAGATAGACTACCCAGTGGTACCCAATTTCTGAGAAGCCACGCTCTCCGTGCCAGCGATCAATATCTTTAACCGACACTGGCCTGCCCTCAGGGGTAGCTGAACAGTGAATAATTATTTTATTTATCTTCCTCATTGTTGCTGTTTTTTATACAAACCATATTTTTCAAGCGTGCAAAAATCTCGGTTGACAAGAGTTCATAAACAAAATTGATGGCCTGACTATTTGGATAAACCTGTCGAGCATTTTTGAAGATATTTGTCAGATAAAAATAAATGACAATCATTGTAATCCATTTGACAGCCGTAACGCCCATTTGCGGTTCACCCATGCGCCTTGAGCCATAGTCAAGAAAAACTACTAATGTTGCCCAGAAGGTCAACTGAGTTATCGCATTAAAAGCTTTCTTGATATCGAAGTGAGCCTTGTTTACATGAATATCAGTAACTATACCGGTGATGATGTTAAACACGAAACCAAGCGAGAGTAAAACAAGGATGTCTTGTACCGGTAATAAAGCCGAGCCTATGCCGGCAATGATTATATATCCTAATTCCTTGGCTCTAACAAAAACGTCTTCCTTAATGGCTGTTTTATTTAGTCGGTCCATCTTTTTTATTTCAAATTTCGCTATTTCGTAAGGTGTGTGAAAGGACAAATTATTTACTGATATAATGCAGGCTCCAGCCAGGTAGTTAGTACTCCATCCCCAACTTTTGAGAAATTGCGATCCCTGTCTAATACTCCATATTCTACATTATATGTGCGCTGATAATATTGACCGCCGGCATTATACTGTGTTTCGGTCGGATCTGGGGGATAGAACGCAACAGGCTCGTTTATGAATCGATGCACAGTTGATTGCCCGGGAGGATTTGACCAGCTTCTAGAATGCCTGGCAATCCAGCAGTATGTTCTTATTCTATAATAATTTTCAGCTGGTTTTGCTTCAGATATTGGCTGTTGAAGTTTTGTGGATAGCAATCTGCATGAACTTATTGAACGTCTCCTTGTATAATATTTGATCTCAGAGATAAGATAGTCCTGGCTATTCAATCCTACTTTTGCGAATGAAGGGAGTGACATTTTAGTGTCTTCAGAGAGCAGAGCATCAAAGTGAATCTCCAACAATGCATTTCTTAGAAGATTATCTTTTGCCCTCCAAAATTTCTCATAAATTCCATCTGGTCCATTCCACATAATAGAATAATCCCACAACTTATTACCATTTTGATCATAGTTATATGTAGTACCTCTGCAATTTGTCTCCTGGTTATAAAAAAGACAAAGCATAGGTTTCAAGTCGCTAGTGTCAGCAATTTCATCCCCACTCTCTACATCGGAAAAAACTATTTTGCTCTGCAAAGCCCTTTCGGGTCCAACATAAGGGGTAACTGTATATGAGTATACTCCAGCCGGGCTGAAACTTTTTGCAGTATGCAAAGGAGGTACAAGATCGGGGAATGAATGTTCATCTGGCAGCAAAGATTCTCCTGCAAAGTAATCTGCGCCAAGGTGTATTATTTTTTCCGTGAAACCTAAATCAGCTTTAAATCCATCTCGCACAATATAGCCATCAT
>JAAZCF010000072.1 GCA_012513425.1 Bacteroidales bacterium | reverse complement strand
GCATTTCACTCAAAGTTGGGAAAGTAATGCCCAAACGGACTCCACGGTGGCCCATCATAGGATTAATCTCGTGAAGAGCTGCACCACGTTTTTTAATTTCAGCTACTGACACACCAAGCTCTTTTGCAAGCTCTTCTTGTTTGTCGCGAGTCTGAGGGACAAATTCGTGCAATGGTGGGTCAATAAGACGGAAAGTAACTGACTTACCATTCATCACGCGCATTGTTGCTTTAGTAGATTCTTTTACATAAGGCTCTAGTTCATTAACAGCATTGTCACGTTCTCCAGCAGTTGCAGTATGAATCACTTTGCGAAGTTTTGCAAGAGGAGCTTCTGAATTTTTGCCATAAAACATATGCTCAATACGGAACAAACCGATACCCTCAGCGCCAAATTCGATTGCTTTTTGAGCATCTTCAGGGTTGTCGGCATTAGTGCGGACTCTCAAACGACGATACTTGTCGACTATCTGCATAAACTTGATAAAACGAGCATTTTCAGTTGCGTCCATTGGATCAATAGGAACGTCATATACAAAACCTTTTGTGCCGTTAAGAGAGAAAACATCACCTTCATGATATTGTTTACCTCCAATTACAAGAGTTTTTTCTCCTTTGTTATTGGAGAGGATGTGAATTGCATCACAACCAACAATACAGCATTTACCCCAGCCTCTGGCAACCAAAGCTGCGTGAGATGTCATACCTCCGCGAGCTGTCAGCAAACCAACTGCTGCGCGCATACCTTCAACATCCTCAGGATTGGTTTCTTCGCGAACAAGGATTACTTCTTCTTTGCGTTTTGCTGCAGCCACTGCTTCTTCTGATGTGAAGACAATTTTTCCAACTGCTCCACCTGGGCCTGCAGGAAGACCTCTAGCAATAATTTGAGCATTTTTTTCTGAAGAAGGGTTCAAAATAGGATGGAGAAGTTCCTCAAGTTGCTTAGGACTTACTCTGAGCACTGCTGTCTTATCGTCAATGAGTTCTTCTTCGATCATATCCATTGCCATATTCAAAGCAGCAAGACCGGTGCGCTTTCCAATACGGCACTGAAGCATCCAAAGTTTACCATCTTGAATCGTAAACTCAATATCTTGCATATCATGAAAATGTTGTTCAAGCTTTTTCTGAATATCGTAAAGCTCTTGATAGACTTCCGGCATTGCCTTCTCTAGAGAATTCAAATGACGATTATGGTCATTTTTTGTTACTTCATTGAGAGGATTTGGAGTACGGATACCTGCTACAACATCTTCACCTTGAGCATTGATAAGCCATTCTCCATAGAAATTATTTTCACCAGTGGCGGGATTACGGGAGAAAGCCACACCTGTTGCAGAATTGCTTCCCATATTTCCGAAGACCATAGACTGTACTGTCACTGCTGTACCCCAAATATCAGGAATACCTTCAATACGACGATATGCGATAGCACGACGTCCATTCCATGATTTGAATACAGCACCAATGCCACCCCATAACTGAGCATGAGCATTATCAGGG
>JAAZCF010000071.1 GCA_012513425.1 Bacteroidales bacterium | reverse complement strand
GTAGTAGTTGCCTATAATTTGCCAGGTGTAGATTCACTAACACTTTCTGGCGATGTAATTGCAGAAGTGTATGCTGGTATCATTAGAAAATGGAACGATGAAAAAATCCAAGCTCTAAATAAAGATGTAAAATTACCAGATAGGGAAATCATTCCAACCTATAGAAGTGATGGTAGTGGAACAACCTTCGTATTCACAGATTATTTAAGCAAAGTAAATGAGTCTTGGAAGAATAATTATGGAACTGGAAAATCTGTAAATTTTCCTGTGGGACAAGCTGCTAAGGGTAATCCAGGTGTTGCATCTACAGTAGCTCAGACTCCTTACTCAATTGGATATATTGGTTCTGAATATGCTTTTGCACAAAAGATCGCTTATGCAAAACTTATTAATGCAAATGGTGATGTTGTTGAAGCCAATGCTGCAAGCATATCTGCAGCCGCTTCAGGAGAGATTCCTTCAGATACAAGAACATCAATAACAAATTCAGTTGCACCAGGAGCATACCCTATCAGTACCTTTACATGGTTGATTATCTACCAAGAGCAGAACTATGGCAGACGTGATATTAATCAAGCTAAAGCAACTCTTGACATGATTGATTATATTCTTAGTGATGAAGCTCAAAAGATTACTACAGAAGTTCACTACGCTCCACTTCCAGCTAAAGCTATCGAGTTAAGCAAGAACAATCTCGAAAAGGTAACATTCGATGGTGTAGCGATTTATGAAAGATAGATTATTTAGAATACTTCTATTGGCATCGGCCATCCTAATTCCACTAATATGTGCAGGGGTGGTCTATGCGCTTATAAATGACTCATTGGAGGCATTTGATAAGTTCGGATTCTTAGGTTTCTTATCCTCTTCTGATTGGAGTTATACAGAAGGCAGTGAAAGTTATGGTGCACTACCATTTATAACAGGAACATTGGCTACCACAGCTTTGGCACTTTTATTTTGCATTCCATTTTCATTACCAGTATCACTATTTGTTGGTGAATACTTTAAGGGGACACGTATAGCTGAGGTATTAAGTACAATTACTGATTTGTTAGCAGGTATTCCTAGTATTATTTATGGTCTTTGGGGCTTTTACACCGTTAGACCACTAATCATGGCATTGGATATATCTCCACAAGGTTCTGGTATACTCACTGCATCTTTCGTATTGGCTATTATGATTGTCCCTTATGCATCATCATTAAGCAGTGAGTTTATCAAGATGGTACCAGCTGAGTTGAAGGAGAGTGCTTATAGTTTGGGAGCCACTAGAGCTGAGGTAATTACAAAAGTAGTATTCCCTGTAGCTGGCTCAGGTATATTCTCTTCTTATATATTGGCGATTGGACGTGCACTGGGAGAAACAATGACGGTTACCATGCTTATCGGTAATACGAATTATATGCCGACATCTATCACATCAACAGCAAATTCGATGGCAAGCGTCATTGCCAACCAGTTTGGTGAAGCGGATGATTTGCGTCTTTCATCACTGATTGCTATCGCATTATCACTATTTTTGATTACAGCAGTCATTAATATGATAGGGAAAATGTTCATCAAACACGCAAGAATACAATAAGACTATGGATGGAGAATTAACTATTTCAAAATATAGGAAGTTCAAGGATAAAGGACTTTTCTATGCAGTATGTGCTCTTGCCATCCTTATCTCAGTACCTCTTATAGCCATTATTGGAGAGGTGTTTGTTAAAGGTATTGGTCAGTTCAGTTGGGAGTTCTTTACAGAACCCACACCAACAGCATACAGAGCAGTCAAGGCTATAGAAGCCGGAGAAGATATTCCTGGTGGTATAGCTAATGGTATTATAGGTACACTCATTATGCTAAGCATGTCAATCGTTTTTGCTGTGCCTATTGGAATCATGTGCGGTGTATATCTTTCAGAAAATTCAAAAAAAAGTTTCGCGAGATTCGTGAGTTATCTGACAGACTTGCTTCAAGGTACACCATCAGTCATTATTGGTATTATTACATATATATGGGTTGTAGTACCTATGAAAGGTTATTCTGCCATAGCTGGTAGTGTAGCTCTTTTCATCATGATGCTACCGCTTATTATCCGTTCAACAGAGGAGACGATGAAGATATTACCATCTTCTTTAAAAGAGGCAGGACTTGCATTGGGAGCAACCAAGATGAAAGTAATATTGAAGGTTCAGCTACCCACAGCATTCAGTGGCATTTTCACAGGTGTTCTTCTTTCTATCTCTCGAGTAATAGGCGAAACTGCACCATTAATGTTTACTGCACTTGGTTGTTCGCTCATTAGATTTGATATTGATAAACCTATTTCAGCAGTACCTCTTCTAATCTGGGAATTCTTTAATGACCCTAATCTGCAAGACCTTATTTGGGGAGCATCATTATTCCTTTTAGTATTTGTTTTAACATTAAATATTGTATCAAAAAGATTAGCAAAAAAATGGAACTCATAAATCCTATATTAGAATTTAAGAATACGTGTGTATCCTATACCAAAAATATCATGGCTGTTAAATATGTGAATGCTGAAATAGAAAAAAATAGCATTACTGCCATTATGGGCCCTTCTGGATGCGGGAAAAGTACACTTCTTCGAGCTGTAAACCGTATGCATGAACTTTATCCCAATATTCATATCGGTGGCGAAATATTGCTGAATGGGCATAACATCTTAGATATGGATGCTACAGATGTCCGCAGACACATTGGAATGGTATTCCAAAGACCTTCACCATTCCCAACTATGAGTATTTATGATAATGTATTGGCAGGATATTCGTTGAACGGCATTCAGATTAAAAAAGCAGAAAAGGCTGAGACCGTAGAACGCTCATTACGCTGTGTTGCATTGTGGGATGAAGTAAAAGATGTTTTGAATAAAAAAGGTACATTCTTGTCTGGAGGACAGCAACAAAGATTATGCATTGCAAGAGCATTGGCTTTGCGTCCTGATATTATCTTGATGGATGAACCAACATCTGCGCTTGATCCTATAGCTACGAAACACATTGAAGAGCTATTGTTACAGTTAAAATCTGAAGTGAAAATTCTTATCGTAACACATAATATGGGCCAAGCACGACGAATCTCTTCTCGTTCAATGTTTATGTATCTAGGTGAACTCATTGAATATGGTGACACAGAAGAGCTTTTTACAAACCCAGTTGATGAGCGTACACGTTCATATC
>JAAZCF010000070.1 GCA_012513425.1 Bacteroidales bacterium | reverse complement strand
CTATGTATGTCAGAGAAATGTTAGCAAGACTTTCTGCATTTCGAGTAGCATCTTTCTTAAGGTCAAAAGTGGCAGTAATTACTGCAAGGCCGTCTTCCATCTGGGCATCAATCTTATTTAACATTATAGTAGGGTTATTCCAGAAAGCATAGCGACGCTGCAAGCTGGCGCCTTTATCATTGTCTGTAGGAGCTCTGTAGAAGTTTGGCTCAAGTGGAGCAGCCATCATATCAATACCATTGTAGCATATTCTGTCAAGATAACCGGTCTTTTTATTGAACTCTGCCTTGAAAAAAGGAGTAGAGGTATAGAAAAAATTATTGTCTTGGCTAAGAGAAAGAGTTTCCTTTGAATCAATTGTCATTTTTTCGGCAAAGGACGCAGATGCATCAAATTCTTTGACAACAAATTGGTCATAGGCAGCAACATGGCCAGCTTCCAGCAGTCCATCGGCTTCTTTAAGACGATATTCTACATATAATACAACTTCTTTAGCATCATTAGCCTTAGCAAGAGTCTCGGTGTAAGGTAAAGTGACGTTTACTTTTGCTTGAGGGGAAATACTCAAATTTTCTACAACACCTTCCTTTAGTATGACATTATCAGCCGAGAGTTTCCAAATCATTCGATAGTTGCTCAAATTGATAAAGAAATTTTCATTGTAAACAGTGACAATGCCCTTGCTTAGATTTGATACTGAAGTAAGAATGCTGCGATGTTGGTAGCGAATTTCATAGGCACTCTCGGAGAATTTACGATCGCCGGTGACAAAGCCATTGCTGTTGAAGTTGCGGTCTCCCAAAGGATCGTAGCGATTGTAACTGCCGGCCATGCTGTAAGTTATATTTCCATCTTCATCATAGCGGGCTAATGATTGGTTTACAAAGTCCCAAATAAAGCCACCTTGATAGTTAGGGTATTTTCTAATAAGATCCCAATATTCTTTGAAATTACCATTAGAGTTGCCCATTGCATGAGAATACTCGCATTGAATAAGCGGTTTGTCATAATTTCCTTGTGCATATTTTTCTGCTGCGTCAGGTGAATAATACATAGGGCAGAAAATGTCGCTTCGCACGCTTGCATTTGGATTGTGATGGTCTAGGGCACGTTCATATTGAACAGGGCGAGAAGTGTCATAGGCCTTAATCCAGTCGTAACAAGCTTGGAAGTTGTCTCCGTCTCCGGCCTCATTACCCATACTCCAAAATATAACTGAAGGATGGTTGAAGTCGCGGCGAACCATTCTGCTATTTCTCTCTAAATGGGCCATTTTGTAGCTTGGTTTGTTGCCCAAAGTTTCCGGACCATAACCGATGCCGTGAGACTCAACATTGGCCTCGTCAACTACATAAATACCATACTTGTCGCATAGGTTATACCAACGAGGGTCATTAGGATAATGGCTTGTACGGACAGCATTAATGTTAAGTTGCTTGAATAGCTTAATGTCTCGAATTAATTCTTCTTCCGAAAGAACATATCCTCCTTTTGAACTCATTTCGTGGCGATCTGTTCCTTTAAATAGGACAGGCTGGCCATTGATCAACACTTGGGCATTACGAATGACTACTTCGCGAAAACCTACATTGACATAACTTGTCTCTATTTTGCCACTTTCGCCTGTGGTTGTGATTTTGAGCTTGTAGAGATATGGACCTTCAGCACTCCAGCAATTTATTTTTCCTGCTTTTATGTTTGCAGTAAATGCTTTTTCACCATTAATGGCTGTGCTTGACCTGTAGTCGCTGTTGTCCATACTGCTGAAGCTTGAAAGGGTGGCAGCAGCTGTGGCTACTTGTTTGTCATTTGCATCAAATAGTGCAAGGTCAATTTTGCTTACTCCTTTTGTGGCAGCGCCTCTGATAGAAAGGCTGCCGGTTGTATAGTTGTTAGCAAGTATTGGTGTGACTTCAATAGTGCGCAATCTGTCTTCAGGACGTTTATATAGATAACACTCTCTGGCAATACCACTTATTTTCCAAAAATCCTGATCTTCGAGGTAGGTTCCATCACACCAACGCATGACTTGGAATGCGAAAATATTATTTCCTTCATTAAGAAAATCAGTCACATCAAACTCTGCCTCTATCTTGCTATCTTCGCTATATCCGACAAATTGGCCATTAATGTATAGAGTAATGCAAGATGTTACTGAACCGAAATGGGCAAATATGCGATGTCCAGCTTCTTTCCATCCTTCTGGAATGTTTATTTCTTTTCTGTAAGTTCCAACATTATTGTTTTCATCAGGAAGGATTGGCGGATTTGATTGATAAAAACTCGCCCAAGCATAGCCGACATTTTGGTAGACTGGGTCTCTAAATCCGTTCAGTTCCCAGTTTCCGGGTACAGGGATTGATGTCCAATCTTTGTCATCGTAGTCAGTTTTGTAATAATCAAGTGGCCTTTGTGAGGCATTCTCAACAAAGTTGAAGCGCCACATGCCCTCAAGAGAGACGGTTGGCAACTGGTCAAAAAACAGTGTAGTGCCAATGTCAGCTCTGTTGATTTGGTTTACATTTGTGTCAAAAAAAGGTGTACCTTGTGCTAAGCTTGTGGTGGTGGCTATCAGAATGGCTAGCGTCAGAAGCGAGAAGTGTTTCATATATAGATTTGGTTATTTTTTAGCAGAACCAAAAATAAGAAAAATATGTTACATTTGCATCCTATTTGTAGCCCAGATGGCGGAATTGGTAGACGCGCTAGTTTCAGGGACTAGTGACCTTTTTGGTTGTGCAGGTTCGAGCCCTGTTCCGGGCACTAGAGATAAAGGAGTTCGCTTTTGCGAACTCCTTTATCTCTATGTGCCCTGCGGCACTTGAGCTACTAGGGGGCAAAGCGCCCCCTAAAACCCATGCGTTGCTTCGCAACGAAATTATTGCCTGCGATGTAATTGATTATTAATGAGCTTTTTTTGAAGTTGTTCGGTAACGAAATCTAAACCGAATTTAATGTTAAATAGTTGAAAACAAAGAGTTTATATCGCAGGCTGAGTGTGTCTACTTGGGTACGCAAATAAAAAAACGCAACGTTTCTTGTTTAGAGAAACATTGCGCCTTGTAAGATAAAATAGGATAATTAGTATCTATTTCTATTATTACCATATCCACCGCGATTGCCGCCACGGTTTCCGCCACCAAAACCACCACGACCTCTGTCGCTAGGATGATCTTCTTTTGGGCGTGCAACATTCACATTGATAGTCTGACCTTCGAAATCTGTCTCGTTTAGGGCTTCAATAGCAGCCTGAGCTTCGCCATCGTTTGGCATTTCTACAAAACCGAAGCCTCTTGAGCGACCGGTCATCTTATCGGTAATTACGTTTGCGGAAGACACTTCTCCGTACTGAGCAAATAAATCTTGCAATTTCTCGCTGGTTGTACCCCAGCTAAGGTGTGAAACATAAATGTTCATCTTTTTTTCTTTTTTTGTTTGTTTGTTAATTATTGGAATCAGTACAGCAAAGATTACTAGTGTACCTCGTTCGATTTCAAATACGATCTATAAATGTCGATTTTATAATTTTTTCTTTGCGTCACGTCCGTATGCCTTATGAGCGCAAAACCGCGACTTTTTTATTTTCAACACAAAAGCCAATAATGAGGTCTTGTTTTAAGATGAAATTATCCGATGTTTAGAGGTCGGAAACAATCTTACAAATAAGATTCAGTATAAACTCAATGTTTATTTGGCACGAAGGTACACATATTTTTGAAAAATCCTACTTAATTGTTATTGTGTTTGTTTTATTGTATATAAATCACTACCTATCAATTTCCTGCACTGCATAGTTCAATAAAACAAAGTGACTTATCTTAATAGCTTGACAAGTCACTTTGAAAACTATCTAAATATATACACTATTCTGATTTTATTGATTGTACAGGGTCACTAGTAGCCGTTTTCAAACTTCTTAAAGTAACAATCGACAACACGATAACAGAAATTAGAACAAAAGAAGCAAGAAAAATCCAAATAGGAATTGATGACTGATAATTATATTGTGTGAGCCATTTTTTGACGATAATATAGGCAACAGGAGCAGATATAATAAAGCAAATGCCGCAAATCTTCAAATAGACCAAGTTAATCATAGAAAGGATGTTCGGTACTTCAGCACCCATCACGCGTCGAAGAGCAGTCTCTTTTTTGCGGAACTGAGTTTCATAATGCACCAATCCAAAAACACCAACAATTGAAATGAGAACAGAAATGAGACAAGCAATGAGTATCAATTTTGCTAAGTTGTCTTCTCTGGCGTAGAGCCCACCAATGCTATCGTCCAAATATGTGATTTCAGTGTCATCTACTTGAACATTTGCATCAACATTTCTCATTTCATTGTAGATAATATTACAAGTCTCTTCATAAGAAATTTCCGGAACCATCTTGATATAACACATATTGAGCGGAGCCCATGGGTGTGCACCAAAGCAGTAAAGAGCAATCGGATCAATACCATATTGAAGAGGTAAGAAATTAAAATCTTTTACTATGCCGACAAATGAGGCAAGCCCGTCATGACCTGATATACTTTCTCCGCATTTAAAATGATATTTGTTTACAGCAGCTTCATTGAATATATATGATCCATCTTCTTTAACATAGTCTTCTTGGAGGAAAGAACGACCATCAACCATGTACATATCAAAGAAATCAGTAAAGTTGTAGGCTACTGGCATTACAGTGTAAGACACGTTTTCACCATTATATTCGCGTCCCCATTTCATTCTGATAGAGTCGGAAATAACACCGCCTAGGCAGAAAGTCATATCAAGTACTTTAGGGTTTTTCAAGATATTTTGCTTGAAAGCTTCTGACTTTGTTGGAAGAGAACGTGGTAAGGTAAAGCCTAATATGTTATTGCTGGTAAATCCATTGTCATAAGACTTCATATATTTGCTCTGGATATTGATGAACAAAGTAAAAATGATGAGAATCATTGAAATACAGAATTGAAGACCAATCAATATATTTCTAAGAAGGTGACCTTTCAAAGTATGAGCAAATCCGCCTTTTACGACCATGGCCGGTTGAAAAGAAGTACTATAGATAGCCGGGTAAAGACCTGCAATTACACTCACAAATATTGCTATGGCAGTGACTCCCAATATTAGCATAATATTGTCTTTTAAAGCCATGCTGCCTTGAATAAACATAGTCAAAGAACTATAACTCAAAATAAACAAAACTATGATAGAAATCGCCATGGATATCATAGCCAATAATACAGCCTTTTCTACTTGAGCCCATATAAGTGATGATCTTCGGCTTCCCAATATTTTACGAGTGTTAATGCTCTTTATATGCTCAGGAATACCTGCCATTGATATATTGAGGAAGTTGATAAGTGCAATTAATAGAATGAGGATGGCAGTTGTGACGAGAGTAATGTCGGTGGCAATATTTCCTTTCGTGGCATTGTCATTTGAAATATCAGTTTGAAAAAACAATTTGTCAACACGAGTTAGACGAAATAGATTATCATTTGTAGTTTTTTCCCAACCGGTATTTTCTATTAATTGCTGCTCAAAGGCAGCGGCAACTGATCTAGGATCGGCCCCCTTGCGAAGCTTGACATAGGAAGTAAATGAATAATTGCTGAAGTCATCTTTTCTATAATTTCTCAATGAAGTGAAGATATCTGGACACAGATCGATATCGGAAGGTAAATCTGAAAAAATACCAGCAATAACAAATTCTTCACATAATTCAGAGTTAATATATATTTCGTGACCAATAGCATCATTGTTTGGAAATAGTTTTTTAGCCAAAGTGCTATTGATGACGACAGCATTAAGACTGTCAAAAGAACTTATATCACCTTGTTCAATATTGACATCAAGTATGTCAAGGATGCCTTTTGTTCCTGCGAAAATTTTAGCTTTAGAAATTTTTGCCTCATCGCTTGCTGATATTTTATACTCAGTCAGATAAGGAGCAGCTGAAAATTCACCCATGAGTTCAACATCTGACACATTAGGTATATAGGAAAGGGCAGGGCGGCAATTATAGCTCCCATATCCCCCCATAGACTGAAATTCTACACGATAGACTCTGTCATAGTCAGGTACGTTTTTGTTAAAAGAAAAATCATGCCTTATTTGTATGGTGATAACAATGAAGGCAGTAAAAGCTATTGAAAGGCCGATTAGGTTTAGAATAGTTGTAAAAAGGTTTTTTTTAATCACAATATTCGTTCATAGTTGCCAGATTAAAATTTCTCCGGACAATAAAGTTTAATTAATTGAGGTATTAATAAATAACAAGTATGCCAAAGTATATATGCACTGATATTCAGTAAAATAGCTTTGGCGTGATTATATAAAATGTCCAATAATCAGACATTAAACGTCTAATTATTGGACAAAGATTATTGCTTGAATATACCTTCGCCTATGTTGGACTATTGAAGTGTGTGTTGGAATGGCACAACAGGTAGGCCGGCATTGCTTTTTAGATTGCCTATCATAAAATCATGGTAGCAATAGCGGATTGCAATTGGCTCGTGAACTTCTTTTGCTGAAAGTACAACTCCACCTCTTGTTAATATGGCCTTGGCTTTGTGCCATGTGCCGCCGCTGCTCTGAATTTCGAAGCCTTCAAATTCACCATAATCAATAAAGCCCGCTCTGGCATCGTTGAAGCGAACAGTGATGTTGGCTCCATCTACAGTTGCGGAAGCAAAGCTTGGGCTGACTGCTTGCAGATTATTGTAGCCATAGCCAAGTTTCATTGCCAGATAAAAACAGCGCTCCCCAATAGGACGCTTCTGGGCTTGGTGGATATTTGAAAGTTCATAGTCGTAGGCCAGATCGTTGGTGCATATATAGCCTGCATTTGGAATGAGGGTAGAGGCAAGATGCTGCTGTTCGCGAAGCATAGGGCCGGTTTCGTCTTGCAAGCCATAGTTGCCATCATAGTAGTCATATGGAGTAACTTCAATAATTAAGAAAGGAACGTCTCCTCTGCCGACATCTTTTCTCCATAGCTCAGCCATTTTGCATAGTCTGTCTGCATAACTATCGCGAGAAATTGTGACATTGGATTCTCCTTGAAACCAAATGAAGCCATTCATAGCAAATTTGCTGGCAGGTTTAAACATAGCATTGTACATTATCATAGGTTGATACATGGCATTGACGCTCTTGTCTCCTGCGGTTTCCAATTTTGAATCAGGATAGTTCTGAAGTAGTTCACGACTCATCCAAGCATCAATGACAGCGCCTCCCCAGCTTGCATTGATGATGCCTACTGGCACATCCAAAGCCTCATTGAGTTTTGTTGCAAAGAAATAGCCAACAGCCGTGCAAGCTCCTGCAGTGCCGGGATTAACTTCAACCCAACTGCCTTGGCAATCAAATCGAGGGTTGACATCACTTTCATTGCGGATATTAATATATCTTACCCCTTTGTATTTGCCTGCCATTGCAATATCATCAAGAGATCCTTCGACCGGCGTGCCGTTGCCCCCCTGCAAGGTCATTGCCATATTGCTCTGACCTGAGCATAGCCAAACCTCTCCGATGAGAATATTTTTAGCTGAAATTATCTCCGAACCACTTTCAATAGTAATTATTTGAGGTGTGAATCCGGCGGCAGGAGTGGTGATTTCAATAATCCAATGTCCCTCATTGTCAGCCGTAGAAGAGAATGAACTGCTTGTCCAAGATACAGTCGCTTTTACTTGGGCATTTGGCGCTGAGGAACCCCATATACGAGTTGTTGTGGATTGCTGAAGAACCATATTGTCTCCAATCATGTTGGAAAACTTGAGTTGTTGCCCAAATATCGGCAAGGCCATGAAGATGGCGGCCAAAAGAATAAGAGTCTTTTTCATAATTAAGTTACTTTGTTTCCCCAAATATAAATAATATTAACTTTGTGAGTTATGAATAATGGAAATCTTTTTTCAAAATGCTTGAGAGATTTGTTGCTCTGTAATGATGTGGTAACAGTGCCGGGCTTAGGTTGTTTTATTGCTCAAAACATGCCTGCGTCTTTTTCTGACAAATGTTCCACTATCAATCCTCCTTATAGGAAATTGTTTTTTAGAGCAGTACAGAAAGGAGATCCTCATTTGTTTGTGGGCCATTTGGCAACTATGCTCGATGATAGCCAAGAGGCTTCTGTGTGGCTATATGCTTTTATCAAAGATTTCAAAGCTGAGTTGGACCGAAGTAAAAAAATGCCGTTGGAAGGTTTGGGATATATGAGGGCCACTTCTCAAAATGATTACTTCTTTGTGGCTGATGATGATTTGGATATTTATCCGGAAGGAATGGGATTGGAGTCTGTAACCATAAAATCAAAAGTTGAGCCGGTGCTAAAGCCGGAGCCAATTGCAGAGCCCGAGCATGAACCTATATCAGAACCACAACCAGAACCACAACCCGAGATAGAGCCTATTTCGGAGCCAGAACGTGAGCCAGAACGTGAGCCAGAACGTGAGCCAGAACCAGAGTCAGAACCTGTCCCTGAGCCAGAGCCTGCACTAGAACCTGAGCCTATATTGGAAGAACCACAACCAGAATCAATTTCCGAACCCGAACTACAACTTAAGCCCGAGCAAGAGCCAATACAGGAGCCTGAAATTAAGGCTAAGCGTCCAAGAAAAAAATTGCCATGGTGGGCTGTGTTGCTGATTGTTATGGTGAGCATCCTATTGGTGCTCGTTGTGATTATTGCATTTAGAGAACAATTACCTTGGGGAGAGACGATTGACGATCTTTTAAACAAATTGCTTTATACTGAAGAAGAGCTGATGTTACTAAACTTGTAAGTCAATGATTGATAATGCCACTAGGGATAGGATACTTGATGCTACACGCATAGAAGACGTCATTGGAGATTTTGTATCTCTCAAGAGACGTGGTGCAAACTATTTGGGTCTGTGCCCATTTCATCAAGACAAAAATCCTTCGTTGAGCGTTTCTTCAACCAAACAAATATTCAAATGTTTTTCTTGCGGAAAGGCTGGTACAGCAGTGTCTTTCTTGATGGAACACGAGAGACTCTCTTATCCTGAAGCGCTGAAATATCTTGCCAAAAAATATGGCATTGAGGTAGTTGAGCAGGAAAGAACTCCTGAGGAATTGGCAGCTCAAATGAAAAACGAGAGTCTGCTGATAGTGAGTGAATATGCTCAAAAATATTATCAGCAAGTGTTATGGGACCCAGAACGCAGCCGTTTGATAGGTCTAAGTTATTTTAAAGAGAGAAAATTCACCGATGAAACTATAAAGAAATTCGGACTTGGCTTTGCTCCGGCTCGAGGAAAATCTTTTTCTCAAGTTGCCATGGAGGAGGGATATAAAGAAGAATATTTAGTCGGAAGCGGCCTCTCAATAAAGAGAGATGATGGCAGTCTTGCCGATCGTTTTTACGACAGAGTCATGTTCCCCATTCATTCGCTTAGTGGAAGAGTAGTGGCTTTTGGAGGTCGAATTCTCACCAGTGACAAAACAAAAGCAAAATATATCAATTCGCCGGATACAGATATTTATATAAAAAACCGCTCTTTATATGGACTCTTCTTTGCCAAAAATGCGATAGCAAAAAAAGATTATTGCATGCTGGTTGAGGGATATACTGATGTTATTTCAATGCACCAATCAGGAATAGAAAATGTGGTTGCCTCTAGCGGCACTTCATTGACTGAAGGCCAGATATCATTGATAAAGAGATTTACAGATCATATCATTGTAATATATGATGGAGATGAAGCCGGAATAAAGGCTTCGTTGAGGGGAATTGATATGATCTTGCAGCAGGGGATGAAGGTTGAGGTGGTAAGGTTGCCGGTAGAAGATGATCCTGATTCATTTGCTAAAGCTCATAGTAAAGAGGAAATTGAAGATTTCATTGCTCATCAGAAATGTGATTTCGTGAGCTTTAAAACCAATCTACTTTTGGGAGAAATTGGTTCTGATCCACTTAGAAAGGCACAATTGATAAATGACATTATTGAAACAATTGCGGTAATACCTGATCAAATTGAGAGAAATGTGTATGTAGAACAAGTTGCTGCCCAATTCAAAATTAGAGAAGACTCAATATATCAAAAGATTAGTCAAATACGATCTCACCGCAACTCAT
>JAAZCF010000069.1 GCA_012513425.1 Bacteroidales bacterium | reverse complement strand
CTATACGTCCTGTCTCTGGCTTTCGGGTTAGTAACCTGTTTACCGGAGGCAGTAGTGTCCTCCCTCTTGGAGAAGAGATTCGTCGAGAGATAGCTTCTGCAGATGAAATATGCTTTATTGTATCATTCCTAAAGGTATCTGGGCTTCGGATTCTGATTGATGATCTACGTCAGTTTTGCGAGAAAGATGGGCATCGCTTACGGGTTATTACGACCACTTATTGTGGGGCTACACAAGCAAAAGCTATTGAACAACTTGCGGCATTGCCTAACACCAATATTCGGATCTCTTATAATACAGATATTGAACATTTGCATGCGAAGTCGTATATTTTCGTTCGTCATTCTGGATTAAACACTGCGTATATAGGTTCCTCAAATCTATCAAAAACTGCTCAGACAGAAGGGTTGGAATGGAATATACGTGTTACAAGTATAGAAAATCCTCATATCATAAAAACGGCTTTAGCGACTTTTGAGATGTATTGGAATAGCCCCAGTTTCGAGGATTTTAACCTTGGAGGTATTGAGAAGTTTAATAAAGAGCTATGCCGTAATACATTCAACCATCAATCGCCAGATATTATTTATCAGCGATTTACACTTCTTCCGCATCAGAAACAGATTTTGGAGAAACTGCATGTTGAGCGGGAAGAGCTTGGTAACTTCAAAAATTTGATTGTCGCTGCAACAGGTACCGGTAAAACCGTGATTTCTGCTTTCGATTATCAAGAGTTCCGTCGCACACATTCACGTAGCCGTATTCTTTTCACTGCTCACCGTGAGGAAATTCTTCGACAATCGCTAAATACTTATCGTAGTGTGCTTGGCGATGCTAATTTTGGCACATTGTGGGTAGGGAACAATGCTCCACGAGAAACGAGCGAATATGAACATTTGTTCGTGTCTATCTCTATGTTAAACTCACGATTTGAAAGTCTTTTTAATAATCTTGATACCGGTTTTTATGATTATATTGTTATTGACGAAGCACATCACAGCCAAGCTGATAGTTACCGTAAACTGTTCACGCATTTCACACCTCAGTTGCTCATAGGACTTACTGCAACTCCCGAACGTATGGATGGGCGAGATTTACGACCAGACTTCAACAATCGTATCAGTGCAGAAATACGTTTGCCAAAAGCGTTACAAGCCGGCTTGCTTACTCCATTCCAATACTTCTGTGTGACCGACACAACTGATCTGAGTGATGAGTCATTATGGAGCGGACAAAGATACAATATCGAACGCCTCGCTGATCGACTATGCAATAAAGAGCGAGCAGGACACATCGTAGACGCGCTGCATAAATATTTAGCAGAAGAATACACCTGCCGAGCTTTATGTTTTTGTGTAAATAAGCGGCATGCTAATTTTATGGCAGAACAACTCAATCTATATGGTTTTAATGCACAAAGCCTAACCTCAGACACGCCTGCAGATAAACGAAAACAACTTGCCAGAGATTTGCGTGAAGGACATATTCATTACCTCTGTGTCGTGGATATTTTTAATGAAGGAGTAGATATTCCGGAAGTTGACACTGTTCTCTTTCTGAGACCAACAGAGAGTTTGACCATTTTTCTACAACAATTGGGGCGTGGATTGCGTCTTTCTGCCGGAAAAACTGAACTTACTGTGCTTGATTTTGTTGGACAGGCTAATAAAAAATATGATTTTGCCAATCGCTTTCGGGCGCTCATGCTTAAACCAGAAAAGAATCTTGTCAAACAAATCAAGGAGGGGTTTACTTTATTGCCACATGGTTGTAGCATCGTAATGGAGAAAAAAGCAAGGCAATATATTCTTGATAATATCCAAAGTGCCATTTATAACACGAGACGTATTATAAGAGAAATCAACAGCTATACATACTTACCTACCATTTCCCAATTCCTCGAGAACAATGGACAAGATATTCGTATCCTTTATCAGAATAACAATTGTTGGACATCTTTAAAACGAGCCGCCGGTCGTATTTCTTACGAAGAGGATACAATAACCAAAAAACTCGAGAAAGGGGTTGCAAACCTCTTGCATTACAATACTGTCTCTTTTCTTCACTTTATAGAGAAATTCCTTGCTGGAAGTGATGCTTATTTAAAAGAGGAGAATCAAACTTTCTCCCTGATGCTCTATTATTCACTTTTCAAAGATCGTTTAAATAAATCCGGCTTTTCTACGATCCACGATGCGCTTCAACTGATTCACTCCGCGAAATATGCTTATTTCAAACAGGAAATCGAAGAGATTATAGCATACACACTGTCTCATCTGCAGTTCAAGACCGTTCCACTTGGAGATAATATTTTGCCTGGGGTTGAACTCTATGGCTGCTATACGAGAGAGGATATATTTACATTAGTGGGAAGACAAACCGCTAAACTAAAGATGCAGGGTTCGGTAACCGGAGTGTTTAATTTGCTTGAACACAATGCAACCCTGTTGTTTGTTACACTCAATAAGTCGGATAACGACTTTTCTCCTTCAACGCAATACGATGACTACCTTATAAACGAGAAGCTTTTTCATTGGCAATCACAAAACACGGACTCTCACAACAACTCTGGAGGAAAACGTTATACCAAACAGGAAGAAACTCAAAGTAACATTATACTCTTTGTGCGTGAAGACAAGCGAGATGGATTTGGAAATACAAGCCCTTTCCATTGTTTTGGTCCTGTTTCTTATGTCTCCTCACATGGTGACTTCCCTATGAATATCACATGGG
>JAAZCF010000068.1 GCA_012513425.1 Bacteroidales bacterium | reverse complement strand
CGACCTTGGTCTCCGACCAAAATCACAGTGTCTGCCAAGTCTTCGGGAAGTATATGCAAGTGAAATGCTGTTCCGTCTTGGTTGATTATTAATTCAGATTCTGCAATCATTTTTTCTTACTTTTTTTATGGGACATAACATAGGCTATGACTTCTGCTTCGTCACGCCATATATATTTCATCGCGATAAGAAGCAAAATAATGCAAACAAATGGAAATATTGTGGGTAATGTGAAGGTATACACACTCTTGAATTGAAAGTAATACACCAATATCCATATCTGATAGCCAAGCAATATCAAGATATTCATGATACATAGCCTTATCTGTAGAATACGAGCCTTGTAGTAGAGGATTGAAATTACATTAAGCGCAAATGTGATGAAGGTGAAGATAAGAAACTGAGAACGATTGACGAACTTTATAGAATAGCGCTGCAATTCTCCTTCCTGCCCACCAAACACTGGTTCCATCACATAACACATATCGCTCCAAAACATTGACAGTAACAAGCATGCGCAAATCAAAAATAGAAAAGTCTGAAACCTTTGCCACATAATCACATTATTTTTTACAAAATTAATTAATTAAAGCACAATTTCACTCATATCTGTCAAGCATTCCTTTGCAAAACTTACACCATTTATCCGAAGGTGTTATTCTCCTTTTTTCTAAATCTAAATAATTAGTGTCCGGAGAAATTTCTCCGAATAAGGTTCAAATATTTTTATATTAACAAGTTACAGGGCTTAAAAAAAATTGGGATAAGAATTCATAGATTTGCGATTCACAATAAGGGAACCGTCTATGAACCCAGGCAAAACAATATTCTCTCAAATTATGTCTCTTAACAGCGAATACGAGTTTTCAAAGTGTGTCAAGCGCTACAAAGGCGACAGGCATTCTATAAAATTCACTTCCAGAGACCAGTTCCGTGTGATGAGCTTCGCTCAATTCACAAACAGAATTGGACTCATAGATATTGAGACCACACTCAAGCTTTGAGCAGGGGATTTGTATCATAGCGGGCTTTCTGCTATGCCTAAGTCTACTCTGGCAGAAGCTAAATCGTTGTACATCAAGGACAATTTCAGGCTTGGGCTGGATGAAATGGTTTACGCCTTTAACAGCAGCACCATAGAGCTTTGCCTTAAACTCTGTCATTGGGCCAAGTCCCATTACGGAAGAGGAGCGATGAAGATGCATGTCTTGATGGATCTGCGAGGTTCCATCCCTTCTTTCGTAAAATTGACTGAAGGGAATGTCCACGACTCCCAGATGATAGAGGCTATACCTGTTGAAGCCGGCTCTTATTATCTTATGGATAAAGGATATGTAGACTTGAAGAGCCTTTATAACCATTTCCAGCAGAACAATGCTTTCTGTGTAACAAGGGCGGAAGACAATATGGCGTATGAAGTCATTGAAAGCCGTGAAGTTGATGCCAATGCAGGCCTTATCAGTGATGAGACAGTCAGGCTTACTGGTTATATGAGAGTCAGAAAGTATCCTGATAACCTTAGACTTGTTGTGTATGAAGATTTTGCAGCAGGGGTTTTCTATCGTTTCTTGTCCAACAATTTTACCCTGGAGGCGCTCACTATTGCGGAACTTTATCGTGAAAGATGGCAGATTGAGCTGTTTTTCAAATGGATAAAGCAACACCTTCACATCAATACCTTTTACGGAACTAGCCAAAACGCAGTTTACACACAGATATGGATAGCCATTTGTGACTACCTTCTGATTATTGCGAAGAAGCGATTCTATATTGAAGAAAGTCTTCATACTATCTCTAATTCTATTGGAACCATTCTCTTCAAAAGGGAGGATATTCATACTATATACTCAAATACTAACTTTATTAACTCAGTTCCGGAGCCTGATTCTGCTCAGCTTGCGCTGTGGTAAAATTTCTCCGGAAAGCTATGATTGCCATTATATTATTTCTGCATATGTACCAAAATACTTGAACTGTTCGCCACACTGGTGCAACTCACACATGAGAGATAAAAATTCTGTGCTATACACTGATGCCTCGATATCAAAATAGAAACGGTATTCAAATTCGCGCTCCGGTATCTGACGGCTCTCTAGTTTCACCAGATTAACCCCAGTGGCATTGAAGCGCGACATGATGCGAAATAGTGTACCTGGGCGGTTGGGAATATTTATCATCACACTGGTGCGGTCGGCACCGGAATATATTTTGGGCTCCTTGGCAATGCAGATAAAGCGCGTGTAGTTGTTGTCGCGGTTCTGCACCGATGTGCTCACAATCTGCATTTGGTAGAGTTCGGCACACATAACTGATGATATCGAGGCTTTGCTCTTGTCGCCCTGTGTCGCAACCATACGAGCGGCTTCAGCAGTGTTCTCCACGGGTATTACTCGCACATTTTTGAGCGTAGATAGGAAATTGGAACACTGGTTTATTGCCTGTTGGTGCGAATAAATCTCCTTTATATCTTCAAGTTTTGCTCCTGTAACAGATAGCAAAGCGTGATCTACTTTCAGGCGCACACTGCGCACGATACTCACATTATATTCCGATAGCAGGTCATATATAGCATTCACCGAGCCTGCAAGCGAATTTTCGATAGGCAGCACTCCAAATTGGCAAAGCCCACTGCTCACCGATTTGAACACGCCATCAAAGCCATTTATATACATTATCTCGGGCAGGTCGAAAAGACGCTCAGATGCTAGATGGGCATAGGAGCCCTCGCAACCAGCACATGCAACCGTTGCACGCTTAGGAAATGGCTGGGGTGGCATAGATGTAATCTTATTCAACTGTTTATAATAGTCGCTATCCTTGGCAAGCATGCGCGTTTCATACGATTCGCTCAGGTCGAAAATGGTGCGGTAAAGTGTTCGTCCATACCCCTCGAATTCGGGGCCAAGTCGTTTGGATACATTGTGCAGCACTGTTCTTGCTCTCGATGGATGATATACCGGCAGGTTATTTGCTTTTTTGAATCGTCCTATTTCAGTTACCACCTGCATGCGGCGTGCAAATAGGTCACACATGTTGCTATCTATCTCGTCAATCTGTTCGCGTAGTTCTTCTAAGTCCATAATTATAATTTTTTTACATTGCCACCAAGGGCAATAATTTCATCAAAAAATGTTGGGTATGATTTCGCAACACTATCAGCACCAATGATGGCTATCTCGCCATCGGTGATGGTTGATAGTATGGCTGCTGACATAGCTATTCGATGGTCACCGTAGCTATCTATGGCTGTTTTCACCACTCGCTTGCCTCCCAAAACGGTGAATGTGTCATCGCCCACAATAGAGGTGATGCCCACTGCGGCAAGAACCGAGCGCATAGCCTCCAAGCGGTCGCTCTCCTTGTACATCAAGCGTCCTACGTTCAAAAATATGGTGCTACCATTGGCTGCAGCTGCGGCAACAGATAGGATAGGAAGCAGGTCGGGGGTATCCATGCAATTTAGTTCAACACCATGAAGCTGCGATGGCATGGCGGTAATATATTTTTCATCTACCACTATGTGTGCACCCATTTTACTCAGATGCTCTATTATGGCACTATCGCCCTGCAAGGTATCTATGTTCATACCTCGCAACCTTATGGGGTGCTTGCCCACCACACCTGCCACTAGCCAGAATGCAGCCGAAGACCAATCTCCTTCTATAACCACCTCTGCAGGCATGTTATAGTGTTGATTACCTTTTATATTAAATGTGCTTCCATGTCGCCCCACTTTTATCCCTGCAATGCGCAAAGCATCTATGGTCATATCTATGTAGGATGCGCTGGTGAGATTGCCAGTAACCTCTATTGTGCTGTCGGCATTGAGTAATGGTAATGCAAATAACAATCCGGTGATGTATTGAGACGATATATCACCAGGCAAAGTGTAGTGCCCTGCTGTTAGAGTCCCACTGCACTGCAAGGGCAGTTCGAGCCCATCGGCCGGGCGAGTAATCTGCACTCCATGTTCCTGCAATGCTATGCACAAATCTTTCATAGGACGCTGTGGCAGTTTGCCACTGCCCACAAAAGTAGCATCCGCGCCAAGTGCTGCCGCTACTGGCACCAAAAAACGCATGGTGGAGCCACTCTCGCCACAATCGAGCGTGCGGTTCTTTTTTAAATCCATCGGGTTGATGGTGAACACACCATTGCTATAGTTGATATCGGCCCCAATAGCGCAAAGTGATTTCATCGTAGCCATTATATCTTTGTTAACAGCGCTGCACATAATGCGGCATTGTGCTGAGCCAAGTGCTGCGCAGATGAGCAAACGGTGTGCTTGTGATTTCGATGGCGGTGGTGTGACTGCTCCTTGCAATATTCCGCTTACTTGTATATTCATTATCAATCTATTACTTTTCCCATTAATTGACTTAGTTCGTAGATGGTTACATCAATTTGCTCTTTTGTTATGCGGTCATCGCGCAAGAGCGAATGCAAGCTATCGGCATCTCTTGCAGCAATGGCATCGTGGTATCCGAGTAGCGAATATATTAAAAATTCCATTTCGGTGAGCATATTGGCTGTTGTTACAAAATATTGTTTTAGTTGCACTGGTTGCCATGCCGCCTTAAATGCCTTTGCAGCCGGGCCGCCAATCAATCCTAATCCTACTTCAGCTGCATTCATAGCTATCAACATTATTGCATAATACTTCGTATATCGCGAACACGCGATGCTACCTCGTCAAACTGGTCAGGGGTGAGCGATTGAGCTCCGTCACATAGTGCGTGAACAGGATCGTTGTGAACCTCTATTATCAAACCATCGGTACCAGCCGCGCAAGCAGCGCATGCCATTGGTCGAACCAAACGCGATACTCCTGTCGCATGACTGGGGTCGACAACCACGGGCAGGTGGCTCAATTCGTGGAGCACGGGCACTGCTGTAAGGTCTAGGACATTGCGGGTATAGTTGTCATAACTGCGAATGCCACGCTCACACAATATCACCTGCTCGTTGCCCTCGGACATAATGTACTCGGCACTCATGAGAAACTCTTTGAGAGTTGCCGACATGCCACGTTTCAGCAGAATGGGCTTTCTTAAGCGTCCAAGCTCTTTGAGCAACTCAAAATTTTGCATATTTCGTGCTCCTACCTGAATAATATCTACATCAGCAAATAGGTCGAGATGTGCAGAACTCATAATTTCGGTAATTATGGGTAAACCTGTTGCCTCGCGTGCCTTTAGTAGCAGTTGCAAACCCTCGGCACGCAGGCCCTGGAAATCATAGGGCGAAGTGCGTGGCTTGAATGCTCCACCGCGCAGAATATTAGCACCCGAGGCCTTCACAGCTTTTGCTATGGTAATTATCTGCTCCTCCGATTCCACCGAACAAGGGCCTGCCATGATAGCAAAATTGCCTCCACCTATTTTAACCTCGTTGTCGCCACTACCAACTGTAACAATGGTGTCCTCGGGGTGAAAACGACGGTTGGCACTCTTGAATGGGTCGCTTATTCGTGTCACATTTTCAATTATTTCCAACCCGCCAAGCAGGTTAATATCTATTTTACTTGTATCGCCAATAAGACCAAGCACAGTTTGCATTTCGCCCTCCGAAACATGAACTCTCACATTTTGTCCTTCCAGCCAATTAATTAAATTGTCGCGTTGTGCCTTAGTAACTCCATTTTTTAGTACTGCTATCATATATTTCTTTAAGTTTAATTTATCATCAAAAAAAAGCTCCAACCATTTAAGGCAGGAGCTTTGTATAATCGTTTTATTAATTTCTTGTTATATACAAACAACCTCCTGCTTTTCTTTTGTAAAAGAAAAAAAGTAATAAAAGAAAAATGCAAATAAGTTGTTTAACATCAGTGAGCTAGAATTAAATTATTCTTTATATTTTACTGGTTATTTGTTTTATATAACGCATGCAAAAATACGCAAAAAAATAATCCATGCAACAATAACAACGAAATAATAGAAAATAAATCATCAAATAAAAAAAACCGGGGTGTTTCAAAACACTCCGGTCTATTTTTGTTGGTTAGAAGATTATTTCACTTCTTCAAAATCTACATCTTCTGCAGCGCCGTTGCTGTCAGATGAGCTGCTTTGTGAGCTTGAACTTGAGCCTGTGCCTGCGCCTGGGTTGAAGCCTGCGCCACCTGCGTTAGGGTCGAAGCCTGTGCCTGCGCCTGGATTTGCGCTGCCCTGAGAAGCTTGGGTTGCTTTTGCCATATCTTCAGAGGCTGCATGCCATGCGTTGTTGAGGTCTTCGTTCGCTTTGTCTAAGCGACTGACGTCACCAGTGCGACCTGCGTCATATTCGTCTTTGACTGCTTTGTAAGCATCTTTCAAGGCTGCTAGAGCTGAGTCGATGGCTGCTTTTTTCTCAGCAGGAATCTTGTCGCCATAGTCTTTAAGGTTCTTTTCGCTTTGGAAAATCATAGCATCAGTGCTATTGATTTTGTCCACAACCTCTTTTTTTGCTTTGTCGGCAGTTTCGTTGGCCTTAGCCTCGTCGCGCATACGTTTGATTTCGCTATCAGAAAGGCCGGATGAAGCCTCAATACGTATCTTCTGCTCTTTGCCTGTGGTTTTGTCTTTGGCAGATACATTCAAGATACCATTGGCATCAATATCGAATGTAACTTCAATTTGTGGTATTCCGCGTGGTGCAGGAGCAATGCCGTCAAGGTTGAATACTCCGATTTGCTTGTTGTCGCGGGCCATTGGACGCTCACCTTGAATTACATTAATCTGAACTGAAGGTTGGTTGTCGCTGGCTGTTGAGAATGTCTCACTCTTGCGAGTAGGAATTGTAGTATTTGACTCTATGAGCTTAGTCATAACGCCACCGAGGGTCTCAATACCGAGGCTTAGTGGGGTAACGTCAAGCAAAAGGACATCTTTCACATCACCTGAAAGAACACCACCTTGGATAGCAGCACCTACAGCTACAACTTCATCCGGATTTACACCTTTATTTGGCACTTTGCCGAAGAACTTCTCAACAATAGCTTGAATGGCAGGAATACGGGTAGAACCACCTACGAGCAATACTTCGTCAATTTGGCTGGCTTGAAGACCTGCATCACTGAGTGCTTTGCGGCATGGCTCGATAGTAGCATTGATGAGTGGATCGCAAAGTTGCTCAAATTTTGCTCTGGTAAGAGTCTTTACAAGGTGTTTTGGAATACCATCTACAGGCATTATGTAAGGGAGGTTGATTTCGGCAGTACTCTGGCTTGAAAGTTCGATTTTGGCTTTTTCAGCAGCCTCTTTCAAACGTTGGAGAGCCATTGGGTCTTTTCTCAAATCAATACCTGCATTCTCGGTAGAGAACTCATCTGTCAACCAGTCGATAATTTTGTGGTCAAAGTCGTCACCACCGAGGTGTGTATCACCATTGGTTGACTTAACTTCAAAGACCCCATCGCCAAGTTCAAGGATGGAGATATCAAATGTACCACCACCAAGGTCGAAGACAGCTACTTTCATGTCTTTATTTTTCTTGTCAAGACCATAAGCAAGAGCTGCAGCTGTTGGTTCATTTATGATACGTTTCACTGAAAGACCGGAAATCTCACCTGCCTCTTTAGTGGCTTGGCGCTGACTGTCGCTGAAGTATGCAGGAACTGTGATAACAGCTTCAGTAACTGATTGCCCAAGATAATCTTCAGCAGTTTTTTTCATTTTTTGAAGTATCATCGCAGAGATCTCTTGCGGGCTGTAATGACGGTCGTCAATGTTTACTCTAGGAGTGTTGTTATCACCACGGTCCACTTGGTAAGGGACGCGTGATATATCTTTTGTTACTCTGTCATAACTTTCGCCCATAAATCTCTTGATAGAGAAAATGGTTTTCTTAGGGTTTGTGATAGCCTGACGTTTAGCAGGATCACCGATTTTGCGCTCACCATTTTCGGCAAATGCCACGATTGAAGGGGTTGTGCGCTTTCCTTCGCTGTTAATAATAACAGCTGGTTCATTACCTTCCATTACAGCTACACAGCTGTTGGTTGTTCCAAGGTCAATTCCAATTATTTTTCCCATAATATTTTATATTTTTTTGTTCTTTTTCGTTTTATCGGCTTACAAAATAGCCAAGATTGTGCCATTCAAATCAAACTGACATTGTGTCATATATCATTTTTAAATAAAAGCGTTACATTTGTAGAAAATATTAGCTATGAAAATCACACTCATCGGTTCCGGCAATATGGGAGGAGCTTTGCTCAAAGGCTTAATCAAGTCAAAAAAGGTTAACCCTGCAGATGTTACTGTCTCTGACATTAATCTTGAAAGCCTTGCTAAAATGCAAGATTTATATCCCGAGATTCACACTACATCAGACAATAAACAGGCAGTGACCGGAGCAAATATTGTGCTTTTGGCAGTGAAGCCATGGCTTGTCAAAGTTGTAATGGAACCTATAACCGAAACAATCGGTAAGGCTGTTCTTATTTCATTGGCGGCAGGAGTAACTATCGACGTTTTACGCGGTTATGCCCCAAATGCTGCAATTTTCAGAGTTATTCCGAATATTGCTGCTGAGTATTTATGCAGCATGTCTTTTGTTGCAGTTGCCAACGCATCTGACGAACAAAAGCAAGTAGCCTTTGGCCTTCTTGGCTCTGTGGGGAATGTTTTGGAAATTGCTGAGACTCAATTTGCTGCTGCTACAGCTCTATCTTCTTGCGGCATTGCCTTCGCGATGAAATATATAAGAGCCTCAATGATTGGTGGCATTACAATAGGATTTTCTCCAAAGGTGGCAGAAGAAATAGTCCTGCAGACTGTCAAAGGTGCAGTGAACTTATTGGAAGGGAGTGGTAACAACCCTGAGGTTGAAATTGACAAAGTGTCAACTCCAGGTGGCCTTACTATCAAGGGTCTTAATGCCATGGATGAAAATGGATTCACCCACGCAGTCCTTGCCGGCATCCTGGAGGCTAAATAGATTAGAAATTCTTAATTCTTAGCTGCGTATCTGTCCGTGACCACGGATCTGATATTTGTATGTAGTGAGCTCGGGCAGAGCCATAGGGCCGCGGGCATGAAGTTTCTGAGTACTGATGCCAATTTCTGCGCCAAAGCCGAATTGCGCTCCATCAGTGAAAGATGTAGGCACATTTGCATATACGCAGGCTGCATCAATTTTTCTCAAGAAAGTCTCAATAACCTCATTATCTTCTGATACAATTGATTCGCTGTGACCTGAAGTGTATGTAGAAATAAAGTCAATGGCCTCTTCGAATGAATTCACGGATTTTATGCTCATGGCATAGTCTAAAAATTCGTGGCCGAAATGCTCCTTTTGAGCATGTATCAGTAAAGTTGCGGGATATTTTCCATTTAATGATTTAAAAGCCGCATCGTCAGCATAGATGAGCACATTTTTGCCGGCAAGAGGTTCACAAATTGCCGCTACATCATTTAGCCTTCCGGAATGTATGACCAAGCAGTCCAAAGCGTTGCAGACACTCACCCTGCGGGTCTTGGCATTGAACACAATGTCGCGTCCGATAGAAAGGTCTCCAGAGATATCGAAATAAGTATGGCAAACTCCAGCTCCAGTTTCAATTACAGGCACTTCAGCATTTTCTCTGACATAATTTATGAGGGAAGAGCTACCGCGAGGAATGATGATATCCACATATTTGCGGGCTGACAGCAACTCGGCAGTGGCCTCTCTATCAGGAGGAAGCAAAGTACATACGGCAGTATTCACCCCTTTTGCTTTCAGTACATCTTTGATTACAGACACAATGGCATCATTTGAAAAAGCAGCGTCGCTGCCACCTTTGAGAACAATGACATT
>JAAZCF010000067.1 GCA_012513425.1 Bacteroidales bacterium | reverse complement strand
TTTTTGCGTAGTGAGCGTTCTTTGACCCAAACTGCCGGAAGGGCAGCAAGAAATATAAATGGTAAGGTGATAATGTATGCTGATACCATTACCAAATCAATGCGCCTCACTATTGATGAAACCCTCCGACGCAGAACAAAACAGGAAGAGTACAATAAAAAGAATGGAATTATTCCTCATCAGGTAGGAGTCAAGTCATATAATGTACTTGGGAAAGGATACTCAAGCGAAGAAAATCAAGCAACTCAGGCAAGTTATTTGAGAGAAGACCCTGTGATTAAACAAATGACTCCTGAACAGCTGAAATTAGCTGCAGCTGCAGCTAAAAAGAAGATGGAAGAGGCTGCCGCGGCCTTGGATTTCTTAACGGCCGCAAAGGCAAGGGATGAAATGAATGCGTTAAAACTTTTATTCGAGAAATAATCATGGAACGAATAGAGAAGATTTTCAATCATTATAGTGAGAGTGATGCTGCTATTATAAAATCAGCATATACTATTGCTGTAAATAGTCTTGCAGGTAAGACTAGAAGCAACAATCATCCTTTTATTGAGCATCCACTCAATGTTGCAACTATTGTTGCTGAAGAATTGAGCCTTGGCGCAGATTCAGTGGCTACTGTGTTCCTTCATGAAGCCAGTCGCTTGGATGTATCTGTGTTGGAGGGTGCAAAAGATAACTTCAGCAAAGATATTTTGGAGATGGTGGCAAGCCTCAACAAAATCTCTGAAATCAAGCCAAAAGACACCCGCTTGGAAGCAGATCGCTATCGCAAACTCATTGCTTCTTATTCTATTGATCCCAAGGTGTTTTTGATAAAGTTGGCAGATAGGCTCGAGATTATGCGCAATCTTCACATTTTGTCAAAAAATGATCAAGCTCGCAAAAATGCCGAAACCATCTTGCTGTATGTGCCTTTGGCTCACCAGACAGGTATTTATAACATAAAAAGTGAGTTGGAGAACTTATGGCTAAAAAATGCCGAACCACTCCAGTACAGGGCTATTACCAATCAATTGAAAGCTGGTGAAAAAGATAGAGAGGCTATGATGAAGGAGTTTGTGGAGCCTCTTGCTGAAAAACTGAAGAAGAAAGGCATTGAATATACTTTTAAGTCCAGAACGAAAAGTGCATATTCAATATGGAAAAAGATGCAATCACAAGGTGTTCCTTTTGGTCATGTTTATGATGTGTTTGCCATTCGTTTTATTATTGCCGCTCCTTTGGAAAAAGAAAAAGATTTGTGTTGGGAAGTCTTTTCATTGGTGACTGAGGAATATGAGCAAGACACATCCAGATTGAGAGATTGGCTTACGGTGCCAAAGAGCAACGGCTATCAGTCTCTTCACACTACAGTAAAAAACAGCAATGGAAAGTATATTGAGATTCAAATCCGCACGAAGAGAATGGATTATGAGGCTGAAATAGGCTCTGCTGCTCACTGGTCATATAAGGGTGTAAAAAAAGAAGAAAGCATGAACAAGTGGTTGGACAGAGTAAGAGGCCTCATCAACAAAAATGAAAGCAGCTCTTACCAGCAAGTGCCATCTGTCATGAACCAAGATGTGTTTGTGTTTACTCCCGGAGGTGAACTTCGTCAACTAAAGGCAGGCTCTACTGTGCTGGATTTCGCTTTTGACATTCACACCAATGTTGGCTTGAAATGTACCGGAGCAAAGATCTCTGGAAAGATGGTCTCAATAAAAGAGAAACTTTCTACCGGCGATGTGGTTGAAATATTGACTGGAAAAAACCAAAAGCCTGCTGCAGGTTGGCTTGACTTTGTCGTTTCATCAAAGGCTAGATCAAAGATTAGGCAAAAACTGAAAGAGAATGAGAACAAAATGGCGCAAGAAGGAAAAGACCTATTGGAGCGTCGTTTGAAAAACTGGAAATTGGATTTTGGAGATGATGATTTGGCTGCATTGGTTAAAAAATACAAATTCAAGACAGCCAACGAGTTCTTCTCTGCCATTGGTTCTGCCCAAATAGACCTGACAGAAATAAAGACTTATCTTCAAGATAAAGACATCAAAGAGCAGGTGGTTGTTGATAATCATGTTGCCAGCAAGGCTCGCCGTGTGGATT
>JAAZCF010000066.1 GCA_012513425.1 Bacteroidales bacterium | reverse complement strand
CCTACATCCCAAGTCTCCATAAGCTTGATAGATATCAACACTATCTCCTTTCACACGGAAAGAACCTCGTTTAAACTCGGTTTCATTTCGGCTGTACAATGCATCAACCAGACCATACAAAAACTTATTGCGACTGATTATTTGTCCTTTTTTAATGGTTACTGTGCTGTCATGAAAGTCATCCGGGTTTCCTATGCAATAGAGACATGATACTGAAGAAATGACCACAATATCTCGACGACCTGACAGCAATGACGATGAAGCGCTCAAACTAAGTTTTTCAATCTCGTCATTGATGCTCAAATCTTTTTCTATGTATGTATCTGTGGTTGGAATATAAGCCTCTGGCTGATAGTAGTCATAATAGCTCACGAAATATTCCACTGCATTGTTAGGAAAAAATGACTTGAACTCTCCATATAACTGGGCAGCAAGAGTCTTATTGTGACTGAGAATCAAAGCCGGCCTTTGCAACTTTTCAATGACATTAGCCATAGTAAAAGTCTTTCCGGAGCCGGTAACTCCCAAAAGAGTAGCACTTTCTATTCCTGAGTTGAATGCGCTACATATCTGTTCAATAGCCTCCGGCTGATCTCCTGTCGGCCGGTAGGGTGATTCAATTTTGAAGTTCATGACGCGGCCGGTTTATTCACCTGCAGCTTTCAATCTCTCAGAGTTTTCAGCAATTTGCAAATTATCTATTACTTCCTGAATGTCTCCGTCCATGAAAATTGGCAGGTTATACATTGTGTAGCCAATACGATGGTCGGTGACACGAGACTGAGGATAGTTGTAGGTACGGATTTTCGCAGAACGGTCTCCTGTAGAAACCATTGTTTTTCGAGTTGTAGACACCTCGTTGAGGTATTTTTCATATTCCAGATTGTAGAGGCGGGAGCGAAGCTCTGTCATAGCCTTATCAAGGTTTTTAATCTGAGAGCGCTCGTCCTGACACTGGACAACGATACCTGTTGGAATGTGAGTAAGGCGAATAGCGGAATATGTGGTATTTACACCCTGTCCACCTGGGCCTGATGAGCAGAAAGTATCTTTACGGATGTCTCCCATATTCAGTTCAACATCAAATTCATCAGCCTCAGGAAGAACAACCACAGACGAAGCGGAAGTATGAACACGACCTTGTGTTTCTGTCTGAGGAACTCGCTGCACGCGATGAACTCCACTTTCATATTTCATGGTTCCGTAGACTTTATCACCTGAGATTTTGGCAACTATTTCTTTGAAGCCACCCATTGCACCTTCTGATTGATTAGTAACCTCTATCTTCCAACCTTTCTTTTCACAATATTTACTATACATTCGGAATAAATCACCTGCAAAAATAGCAGCCTCATCACCTCCTGTACCACCTCTGATCTCAATAATGGCATTTTTACTATCCTGTGGATCTGCCGGAATCAACAGCAGCCTGATCTCTTCTTCCAACTGCGGAAGTTTAATTTCAAGATTAGCAGCCTCCTCTTTTGCCATTTCTTTCAGCTCTTCGTCTTTTTCTTTCATCAAGATATCCTTTGCTGCCTGCATATCATTGACCATTGTGGCATAGCGATCTCCCGCAGCAACTATTGGTTCCAAATCCTTATAGTCTTTGCTCAACTGAACATATTTTTTCATATCCGCCATGACTTCAGGGCTGGATATCTGCTCTGCCAAAGAATTGTATTTTGCTTTTAAATCTGCCAGTTTCGGAAGTAGTGTATTTTCTGCCATTTTGTAAGAAATTAAATTGCAAATTAAGTTATTTTTCTTGAGGGTACAAAATATGAGCAATTGCTGCTTGGGCGCACACACAGCCAAATACTGCCGGAAGATAACTGATAGT
>JAAZCF010000065.1 GCA_012513425.1 Bacteroidales bacterium | reverse complement strand
GAGCAAGCATTGGCTTTGCCAATGTACTCAAATGAGTAACACATATTAACATATCCTTTAACATCTTTTAACTGGATTTATTTGGTAGTTTCAAAATAATTGTGTATCTTTGCAGTGTAAAATTTAAAAAACAAATAAGAATATGGAAAAGATTGAGATTAAAGAATACAACAAGCAATTCGGTGCTTACTTGGTGATTAACACTTCAGAGTGTGAATCTTGGGCAGTGGATGGTGAGAAACCGCTTATCCATTCAGTTACAAGCGCAGAGGATTTTATAAAGTTGGGGCTTGAAGTCGCAACGGATGGCAGACCTTTCACAGACCTTAAAATCGGTGAGAAAGTGAGCGACCTTGAGTTTGGTGGTGACTATGATGGAGTATATATTATGAGAGTTGGCTAAAGATAAATTAAAACATTTAGGCATTATGGATAAAAAAGTATTTCTTTTAGACAAATTTTATTATTCAGAGACAATGCTCCTCAACCTTACTGAAAAGGACTTGGAAGAGTGGATTGCAGAAGAAGACTATAATGAAGACTACACAATTGTCAAGATTGAAGCAAATGGATATGATAGTGCCAAAGAAGCATTTATAAATGAAATGCCCTTTGCCGATATTGATGACTATTATATGGTTGCGTTTGGCTTTTAAATATAAATTAACAAATCCTTTAACATCAATTAACTGGAAAAACTTGCATATCCCAAATAAAATGAGTACCTTTGCAGTGTAAAATTTAAGAAACAACATTATTAACAATTTAAACAGAACAAGCGTTATGGCAAAGAATGTTATTGAGAGTGCAATTCGCAACGTGGCAAACAATAAGTTGGCAGGAAAGTATAACCTTGCCCAATACAAAGAGGGTGGCTCACGTTTTGAGGAAAAGAAGAAGGCAATGCTCCACAAACAGATTTGCGAGGAAATTGTGGCTTTTGCTGACAACCACAAGGATATTCCTTTCTATTTCATCCTCTCTGTCGGTGTGTCAAAGGGCGCATATAAAATGAGCGAGTTCGAGAAAGGCTACAAGCGTTTCAATGCTGAAGAGGTTGAGATGGTGGCAAAGATGGGACGTGCCTATTACGACTACAATGAGCAGTACAAGAACAAGATGAGTGATGTGGCTATCCGTCTGATTATGCGCTATTATGAGCGTGTGAGCCATGACTATGACAAGTTTATTCTCGACCTCAACCACTCAAAGGTGTTGGGCAAGAATCTTGGTAGCCGTGGCATGAAGTATGAGGATTTGTGCAAGAATCTCAACATCCCTGTCAAAGAGGAAAAGAACGAACTTGTAAACGTGGCAGCATAATATGTTCTCACGGAGCAAATGTACTTGCAGAGCAAGCATTGGCTTTGCCAATGTACTCAAATGAGTAACAAATTTGGGGATGATATCTTAAATTGTCATCCCCTAATTATATTACAATAATAAAATTTAAATAATATTTCATATGGTAACATTTATTCTTATATTCTATTACATTTTCAGTCTGTTGTTCGTCTTTGGCTACAACAACGATAAACTCACAGAGAAAGCAACATTTGTGGTTGTTCCACTATTATGTTGGCTTATGCTCCCTATCTGTTTGGGATTGAACTTGAAGATTTACAATACAAAGGCAACCCAAGAAAATGACTATTAGTTAACATCTTTTAACTGGAAATATTTGCATAATTCAAATAAAAGTATTACCTTTGCATTGTCAAATTAAAACAGATAACAAATGGAAAGAAGTAACATTAACTACAAAGGGATTGATTATCCTACGATTGAAATTGCTCTTTCAAAGGTGAGCAATATTGAGAGTAACGAGTTAGTTACCATTACTGACTGTCAACTTTGGGCAGCAATTGAGGATGATTATGAGGATGGCGATAAAGAAGCCGTTTGGATTGATAATAATGTCTATTTCTATTGCGATAGCGGCTTTATCGCAAGCAACCCTACGGAGAGTGAAATAATCGAATATATGAACAAATATTGCTAATTTATCATGAAGTACGAAGTATTTGAAGAGAAGTTCAAGGAACTTTCAATCGGTGAGAGACTTTCAATTTTCAATACCTATTGCATTGAGTATGGAGACTCTGACAACGAAATTTATTCGTTTGACGAAGAGTTTTTTGAAACTTATTTCAGTAACCCTATGGAG
>JAAZCF010000064.1 GCA_012513425.1 Bacteroidales bacterium | reverse complement strand
CGTAGTCTCTAACGATTTTGTGTTTATTATCTGGAGTTGCACGCTCTTTTTTCTTCGTGACAAGTGCTGATGTGCCCTCTCTTTGATACGATTCCCACAATGTTTTGAGTAGTCTGTGGTCAATGCCGAACTTGTTATGAATGAAATGGTTACTATAACCTTCTTCTAACATATGCATGTACTTCAATCTTTCTGCATAGCCATGTTTCTTGTACTTTTTGGACATAACAAAACCCCGAAAGTTTTTTGTCTAACTTTCGGGGTTCAGTTCATGGAAGTGCTTTTTTGTGATCCGTTTGGGGCTCGAACCCAAGACCCCAGCATTAAAAGTGCTGTGCTCTACCAACTGAGCTAACGAATCATAGCCCGTTTTTGTTTGGGACTGCAAAAGTAGTTATTTTCAATGAATATGCAAATAAATTTCTTCATTGTTTTTAAACGTATATAAATGTTTAATAATGGTTAGGGTAATTTTTACTACATATCTTGCGCTCGCTAAACATTAAAAACTGATAGATATGAAGAAAAGATTATTTGTCGTGGGGATGATTCTCCCTGTGGTGATGACAGCATGTAATTTGCTGTCGCAAGAAATGTTGGATGAGGAGCGCACAGGTGTCTTGACCTTAAAAATGAGTCGCTTCAGCTATGATGTGCCTTTCACAAAGGCTTATGCTTTGCCGGATACAAATGCCTTTATTTTGACGATTAAAGATTCAGCCGGTGAGCTTTGTTTTCAAGGTAGCTACGGAGACAGGCCTGAAGCTATTTTGTTGAAAGAGGGAATTTACGAGGTTTCGGTTGTCTCGGGAGATATTGCTTCGCCAGGGTTTGATAATCCTCAATGGGGAGATACGCGAAATGTAGATATTGTGGCAGACAAAGTTGTCCCGATATGCTTTGAGTGTACCCAGATTAATTGTGGAGTGAAAATTGAGTTTGGGAGCAAATATCTCTCAGAGTTTGCCGCTTGCCCATTGACTATTTCTCAAGGTGTGGCAAAGGTAGAATATGATACTCAAGAGTCCAGATATGCCTATTTCGCTCCCGGAGAGACATTATTCAGTATTTTGGAGCAATCTGCAGAAACTCCGATTTTCACCAGAATTCTTAAAGCCGGTGTGAATTTGGTCATCAGCCTTGACGCGTCTTCAAACCAAGGCAGCCCGGTTTTCTCTGTAAGGGTTGATACCCAGGCCAAGACAGAAAGAGAGTCAATCATTACTGATGGAAGTTTCTTTGAGGAAAACGGCTTGTCGGCTCGCACTGCATATAGTGTGGAGGAGGCTCTCAAGCACGAAGGAGACACTGTGTGGGTTTGGGGCTTTGTAGTAGGAGGAGATTGCTCTGATACAGATGTGAATTTCTTTACAGAGCCTATTGCATCGACAACACATTTCGCGTTGGCTTCTTCAATAGATGCTTTGCAACGAAGTGATTGCATGGCTGTTGAATTGAGTAAGGCGGCTATGCGAACAGCTCTGAATCTGGTGGACAACCCGTCTTTAAAATATAAAAAGATATGGGTAAAAGGTAAAATCGCCAATTATATGGGTTCGCATTTGGGAGTCAAGTCAATTATTGAATATCAGCTTGAATAATTTTGTAAATTCGCGCTCTACTAAAAAATTCTAATATGGATAAAAAAGAAACTCCGATTTTGCTGTTGACTGGATATCTGGGAAGCGGCAAAACGACATTGGTTAACCGCATTTTGGCTAATAGGCAAGGGATTCGCTTTGCAGTAATTGTTAATGATATTGGTGAAGTAAATATTGATGCCTCTCTCATTCAGAAAGGCGGTGTAGTCGGTTCAAAAGACGATAGTTTGGTAGCTCTGCAGAATGGTTGTATATGCTGCACCTTGAAAATGGATCTTGTGGAGCAGATTTGCTCACTAATAAAAATGGCAAGCTTTGATTATATCGTGATTGAAGCCAGTGGCATTTGAGAGCCGGTGCCGATTGCCAAAACTATATGCTCAATTGAAAGAATGCCTCCTGAGTATACCAAATATGGCCTTCCACGCCTTGATTGTGTGGTGTCTGTGCTGGATGCTTTGAGACTTCGCGATGAGTTTGACAATGCCCAAAGTTTGGTAAAACAGAATATTGATGATGAGGATATAGAGAATCTGATCATACAGCAAGTGGAGTTTTGTGACATTGTCTTGCTGAATAAAGTGGACGAGGTGAGTCCTGAAGAATTAGGTAAGATTAAAGCCATTGTCAAGACCATACAGCCTACTGCGGAAATAATAGATTGTAATTATTCCGATGTTGCTCTTCAAAAGATATTAAATACTCATCGCTTCAATTTCAATAGGGCAAGCATATCAGCTGCGTGGATTCAAGAGTTGGAAAAGCCTATTGAAGACGCAGACGAGAGTGAAGAGGTTGAAGAATATGGCATAGGAACTTTTATCTATTTCAGACGTCGCCCTTTTGATATGAACAAATTTGATCATTTTGTAATGAAAAAGTGGCCGGTAAATATTATCCGCACAAAAGGAATCTGTTGGTTCAAGTCTGATAACGACATGTCGTATATGTTTGAGCAAAGCGGCAGACAAAAGCAATTACGCGAGATAGGGCAGTGGTATGCCACAGCACCTGTAGAAGAATTGGAAAACTTAATGATGGATGATCCTACATTGGCTATGGACTGGGATGATGAATGTGGCGATAGAATGATAAAATTGGTCTTTATCGGCCAAAATTTAGACAGAGAGGGTTTGAGCGCTGACTTGGATTTCTGCCTTGCTGAATAATCGTTTAATAGTTATATTTGTGAGAATTCATATTTAAAATCACCATATTAACTATTGATATAATGGCTACATTTATAAACAAAGACTTTATGCTGACGAGCGACGCAGCTCGAGAGCTTTATCACCAGAGTGCAGAGAAAATGCCTATTATCGATTATCACTGCCATCTTGTGCCATCTATGATTGCTGAGAACTATCAGTTCAAAAATATGACTGAAGTATGGTTGGGAGGTGATCACTACAAATGGCGCGCTATGCGTGGCAATGGTGTGTCAGAAGAGTATATCACCGGCAATAAATCTGACTATGAGAAGTTCGAAAAATGGGCTGAAACTTTGCAGTATGCTATGAGGAATCCGCTGTATCATTGGTCACACCTCGAGTTATCAAAGGTTTTTGGAATTGATAAGGTTTTAAATCCATCTACTGCTCGTGAAATCTACGAAGAGTGCAATGCGAAGTTAAAAACAGAAGAGTTCAGAGCACAAAAGCTGATGACTGTCTCAAATGTCAAGGTCGTATGTACTACTGATGATCCTGCTGATACTCTTGAATATCACAAACAAATTGCTGAGCATCCTTTTGGCACAAAAGTATTGCCAACATGGAGGCCTGATAAATCTATTGCAATTGAGAATCCTGTCGCTTACAAGGCTTATATTGAAAAGCTTGGGGCATCAGCTGATATGATAATCATAACTTACTCAGACATGATTGATGCTTTGTCCAAACGTCACATTTTCTTTGAGAAGATGGGATGCCGCTTGAGCGACCATGGAATGGACACTTTCCATGCAGCTGATTATACTCAGAGTGAAATTAATCAGATTTTTGCTAACACTATGGCAGGAAAAGTACCTACAGCTGTCGAATATGACAAGTTCCAAAGTGCTTTGATGTTCGATTTGGCCGTTATGGATGCAAAATCAAACTGGACTCAGCAGTTCCATATTGGTCCTATCAGAAACAACAATACCAAAATGCTCAACTCTATTGGCCCGGACACAGGCTTTGATGCAATTTACGACCTTCCTTGTGCGGCTTCCGGCCATTGTTTCCTTGACAGATTGGCTAAATGCGATTCATTGGCAAAGACTATTCTCTATTGCTTGAATCCTAAGGATAATGAAGTTCTTGCTACCATGGCTTACACTTTCAATGATGGTTCTGTCCCTGGCAAAATGCAGTTCGGCAGTGGCTGGTGGTTCCTGGATCAGGAAGATGGCATGCGCAAGCAGATCAATGCTCTTTCTGCATTGGGCCTTCTAAGCAGATTTGTAGGAATGCTTACAGATTCCAGAAGTTTCTTATCATATCCTCGTCATGACTATTTCCGTCGTATCCTTTGCGACATTTTGGGTAAAGACATTAAAGATGGGAAACTTCCTCGCAGTGAGATGCCATTTATTCATAAAATGGTGTCTGACAT
>JAAZCF010000063.1 GCA_012513425.1 Bacteroidales bacterium | reverse complement strand
TAACTTGGTGGAGCGTTCGGGTGGAGAGAATCCTACTCTACATGATGGTGCTATGCCGCACTGGGACTTGGCTAAAAAGTATGATCTTATCGATTTTGAGCTGGGAGTGAAAATAGCTGGGGCTGGTTTTCCGGTTTACAAAGGCAAGGGTAGCCGCTTGCAACGTGCTTTGATTAATTTCTTTTTGGATAGTGCGCGTGATGCTGGTTTTGTGGAGGTGCAACCGCCATATGTGGTGAATGCTGCATCGGGCTTCGGCACAGGACAATTGCCCGATAAAGAGGGGCAGATGTATCATGTGGGGCTTGATGATTTGTATTTAATTCCTACAGCTGAGGTACCTGTTACTAATATTTATCGTGATGTGATATTGGAAGAGGAGGATTTGCCAGTAAAAAATACTGCTTATTCAGCTTGTTTCCGTCGCGAGGCTGGTTCGTATGGTAAGGATGTGAGAGGATTGAACAGATTGCACCAATTTGACAAGGTGGAGATTGTGTGTATCGATAAGCCTGAGAATTCATACGCTCGTCTTGAGGAGATGGTAAATTATGTGCAAACGTTGGTTGAAAAACTTGAGCTACCATGGCGTATATTGCGCTTGTGTGGTGGTGATATGGGTTTTACGTCTGCTCTTACTTTCGATTTCGAGGTTTACTCGGCAGCTCAAAAGCGTTGGCTTGAGGTTAGCTCTGTTTCAAACTTCGAGGATTATCAGGCTAATAGATTGAAGTGTCGTTTTAGAGACGAAAATCGTAAGATTAATCTATGTCATACGCTTAATGGTAGTGCTTTGGCATTGCCAAGAATCGTTGCTGCATTGTTGGAGAATCATCAAACGCCCGATGGTATTCGTATTCCTAAGGCTTTGGTTCCTTACACTGGATTTGATATTATAGATTAAGTTTACTGATATTATATAACGAAAGCGAGTTGAGAAATTTCTCAACTCGCTTTTTTAGTTTCTATTTGTTTAGCTTTTCAAAATATGGTAGCCTGTCTATTGGTACTGTTATTTCTATTTTTCGTCCGCCTTTGTGTGTCTTACCCAAATCGTCTTTTGGATATTGCAAGTGCGACTTTATCTCACCTTTGCCATCTACTTTTATAACTCTAAAGTTGGCCGCCGAGTGGTCTATTCCTTCTTTATCGGGCGTGGAGGTGCATATGGTGTAAACATCGCCTTGCTTTTTTACTATATTGTTGTGCCAGTGACCATAAATCCACGCTTTCAGATTGTAGTCGTTTAGGTTTACGTATTCAGTTTCGTCTCCGTATTTAAATTGATCGGTGTTGGTTAGCAAATCGTGACTGAACACTATTACGGATTTTCCTTTTTCTACTAATGCCAAATCATTTTTGAGCCATTTGTAAACATCTTGCTTTGTATAGCTTGGTTTATAATCGCCCGAAAGCATGGGTGTCATAACGTAATGAACATTGCCTACATCAAATGAGTAGAAAACGGGTCCATAGATGCTTTCGTAAAGCTGTTCGCCATAATCGCCTTTTACCAAATCGTGATTTCCGATTCCGTAAAATACGGGGCAGTCCATGTTTTCGGTATTCATTAGCTTGATGTGCTCGCGCAATCCATTTTCGTAACACAAATCACCTGTGTGCATTATGAAAGCAGCATTTTCTGTTGCCGCATAGTTTTTAATATTGCCTATCCAATCTTCATGATTTTCGGTGTTGAATATTTCGGTGTCGGCTAAATGTATAAATGAGTGATTGGCTTTTTTGTCTATTTTATTTACCAAAGGGAGTACTCCAAAATTATACGACTGCTTATCTGTTTCGATTTTTTGGTGGTATGCATTGTTGGTTTTATATCCTGATG
>JAAZCF010000062.1 GCA_012513425.1 Bacteroidales bacterium | reverse complement strand
TTGGTAAGCCAGTATGTGGCAATAAAGCTTGCCGGCATCACAAGAGCATCCAAAATAGGCTGAGGATCGTTCAATAGTTTCAGCAAAAACACTAAAACTATTGATGAGAAAAGAAAAACTATTATTGAAGTAAGCACTACTTTCTTGGTGATAGGTCTAACTACTATGTCTGATGATGTCTGGGACTTATCTTTATTCAGCTGATATATCCCAACAAAAGACATGACGACATAATATATATTCAAAGCCATTGTGCCCCACAACATTTGATGGTAGGAAATTGCAACAATCATTGAACTGCTAAGCATATTCGCACACCACATCCCCATCTTCTGCTTAACTTCAAGAATAACGAAAATCATCCCCACAATAGTGGCAATTAACTCAAGCCAATTCCAGAAATCATTAATCTTAAGTAACGCCATTTTATCTAACAATAATACGTTCTCCTATGCGCAACAATTTCTTTGAAGAAATGCTATTCAAACGACAAATAGCTGTGACTGTTGTTCCATATTTCTGAGCCACACGACCAAGTGTATCGCCGGATTTGATCGAGTAAACTATGCGGCTGGAAGCTGCTATTGACTCTTCATCAGACTGCCCGTAATGTGAGTAAATACTATAATAGTGCTTTTTCAAAGTAAGTAAAGAGTCGCGCAAATTACCGGTCTCGAAATCTATTAATCGGGAAGGATCGAATGTTTGTCCTTTATAGCGAGCCTCAAAATGAAGGTGAGGTCCTGTGCTGCGTCCTGTACTTCCACCCAAGCCTATCACATCGCCTGCTTTAACCACTTCATTAACAGTGCATAGATGCTTGGAAAGATGGCCATAGTATGTTTCCAAGCCATTGGTGTGGCGAATAATCACCAGATTACCATATCCTCCTGTTTGTTTAGTGAACCCAACATATCTCACGACTCCGTCAAAGGCAGCTTTAATGGTATCTCCAGTCGACAAAGGCACGTCAATTCCTTGGTGTTCACGAGTTCTGCGAAAAGAATAGCCACTTCGTACTTTACCCTTGATTGGAGGACAATAATGATTATTCTCGTCAGCCAACAACAAATCGACCTCATCAGGGATCAAGTCTATTGAATAAGATTTGTAAGCATGTAATTGCTAATTTGTCCAAAAGGAATCAAATAAAGAAGTACTATCAATAGTGGGATGGCCCATGTCGTGATATGCCCATGTGAAATTATCATAAATGACAATTTTGGTGTATTTGTCTTCTGTGTCAAGAGTATCGACTGGCAATCTGAGATTATTGATGTTTTCTCTTATTATAGTCTGTGACGTAACAGGCACATTATCATCACCAATAGAAGGATTTTGAGCATTAGCAAATAGACTGAATGTCAAAGAAGCAACTAGTATATATAATTTTTTCATCTATTATTTTAAAAAAAGAATTTTCAAATTTAGATATAAAAATGAGTAATTTCTTAATTTTACGAAATGAAATTATCAACATATCGATGCAAAAAATACTGCTACCACTTTTCTTGTTGCTTTTGAACATATACGCCAATGGGCAAAGTATCATTTCTTATGAAAATTTGATAAATCGACAAGAACTCACAGATGTGGTGGAATACCTTTCAGATGATTTGACTCAAGGGCGGGCTTCTGGAACTTACGGCAAGCAAAGCGCAGAACAATATTTAGTTGGTCGTTTTAAAGAATATGGGTTAAAACCTTATAATTGGAATTACACCCAGTCTTTTTCATATAATGACTCAATTGCTCTTCGAAATGTCGTTGGAATTATTCCTTCAGTAGAAAAGAGTGATGAATTTGTAATAATCGGAGCCCACTATGATCATCTCGGAGAATTAGCAGGCCGTATAT
>JAAZCF010000061.1 GCA_012513425.1 Bacteroidales bacterium | reverse complement strand
CGTTTGGCCTGTAATCGCTAACTTTGAATCCCCGAATTATAGCAAAGTTAAATCCCCACTTTGAGGGCAAGAAAAAAGCATTCATAACTTGGCAAATAACTACAAGTACAAATGCTTATGAATGCTTACGAACTCGAGAGTCCGGAAAGGAAACTCGTGATGTGGCACAAAGTTTAAGAAAAAAAGGAATTGGGTCTATCGACATCGCCACCTTTCAGACCTACTCTAAGCGCTTTTGCCATGTAAACACTTGGAGTGCCCATGATTTGAAGCCTAGTCCACGCACTCTAAGGCCAGAACCGTCGGGAGTCCACCTTAATAAATTTTCTTTCCCGTGATGGTGACGAAACGGGCAACAGGCAAGCGCGAAGCGAGCCGCCAACCGAGCTCGGCGCAGTGCTTGCTCTGTAGCAACCGGAGTCCCTTATTCCGGCAGCGATGCCCATCACAACTTCAAATTTGGGGAATCAACTTTGCGAAAAATTGTCCATTTGCATGTTGCCAATTACATGGCCACCCAGTAACTCAGGAAACATCAGTCTCCGCTACAAAGAAAATACTCTCAATACACCTGCATTGATACTATCCTTCATTATTGTTTATCAAGTAGCAAAAAGTTTATTTTGAATATGCAACGTTTTTAACTATATTAGCATCTATATCATAAGTTGAAACTCGAAAATTACTGCAGTTACTATTATTGCGATTATATCGCTTTTGGGATGTAGAGAATTTGAAATGAATTATTTTGAATTTGAATCAACTCAGAAAACTGAGAATTTAATCGTTGCAGAAACAAACGTTTCTGCAAATGATGCTTCACATATTGCCTCAATATTTATGGCCGAACAGCTAAAAGGCAGTTCATCAACAAAGGCAAATAATCAATCCTCATTTGATTGTTATTCTGTCAAGACTTTTTCTCAAGACAGCAAAAATTATATGCACCTAGTTTCTTATGACAATGGAGGTTTTGTCTTGGTGAGTGCGACCAAAGATTATTATCCGGTATTAGCTTTCTGCGATGAGGGAGACTTCAATATTGATGAGTTAAATGAAGGCCAAAAGTTTTGGCTTGAAATGACTAAAGCAGCCATCAATAATTGCGATAAACTTGATGACAGCACAAAAGCAGATATAAATACTGTTTGGGATAACTATGAAAGATCAGATATCAATACTTTATTTCATTCTGCAACAAAGAGCACAATGTCTCCCGCTGTAGAAGCTTGCTGGGATAGATGTATGCAATTATATGAACAATATTACACTCAGGGATGGATATTTGTTCCCCTTTCTGAAGCGTCATCTATTTCTTCTTCCCAAAGCTTTTCATCTTTCTATCAATCGATGTGTTCAAGCGCCATTCAACGTAATTCGCCCATTAATGCTACTGTCTTTGCATTTAAATTTTCATATTTAACTGAAACTCAAGCTCACCTTATGTCAACACAATGGCATCAATATGGTGTCTTTTCTGAGCTGAATAATTACTGAGTAGCAGGTTGTACACCAGTTGCAATGGGGCAAGTTATGAATTATCACCAAAATCCTTCTTCTTTTGAATATGATGGAATATCCTTCAACTGGAACAATTTAAATAGTGTCGTGAATAACATCCATAATTATAGTAGATTAATGAAAATTATAGCAGATTCGACAAATACAACATTTGGTTTTGATGATAATGGTTATGGTTATGGAGAAACAACAAAAAGTAATATGATACAAGGTTTTCAACATTTTGGTTATTCCATATCATCTTCATCTTTATCTTCATGCCCACATTCACCTGGAGAAATCGCAAATCAAATAATCAATTACGGTAATCCTGTTCTTTTGATTGGTGCAAATAGTTCAGGCAGTGGCCATTCATGGGTTTGTGATGGTGCAAAAAAGTTAGTTCAGGAAGAATTTTGGCTTATTGTGAATATCAACCTGAAGGGAATCACTATTTTTACACGGATTATTACACTATGTCTAATCCCTATCTCATTGTTGGGGCTAATATTTTTTACCTTCAAATGAATTTTGGAGCACCTTACACAGATTACTATGGTACTTGGTATTTATCAACACCCTCAAATTATCTTTACGATGAATATGATAGATACGTAGAAGATTATTATATAACATGTTCAAATTAAAACAATTATGAAACACATATTTACTTTTATAGCAGTATCATTTATTTCGGTTTTATTTGTTTGTTCTTGCAATAAGCCTCTTGACGAAATAACTCTTCGCACTCAATACAAGCCCACATATATTTATGACTTCTATTTGAGTTTTAAGACAAGTAATGGGACTGATATTCTTGATGGTACTAATTATTTAGGAGATAATGAATGCCATTTGAATATAGATTTTGATGGCTATGAGAAATATCAATCCGAAATAAAATATGGAATAGGTTTTATTAGATATAACGACTCTACTGCTTTTTTAAATATCAATCTTCATTTTCTTAAACAAGAAGTACCATTTCAAAATAAAATGACTTTCTCATTATATTGGCCTTCAGAATTTGGAGATATCAGCACTCGTGTGATTGAAACTTCATGGGTTGAAGATACTATTCCGAATAGTTCACCTTTTTCTTTTCCTAAATGCGAGTCTATTACTCATAACAATCACGCTAGTAGCATAACCATTCGCAATAAATTAGATTTTAGCTCAGACTACACAAATCCATTTCAAATGTCATATTATGCTGATATCATCCTAGATTTGGACACCCAGTAACTCAAAGGCATCAGCCTGACGCTAAAAATAATAACCAGTCAAAAATGACTGGTTATTATTTTTGCAGAACATTTTTTAGAAATTTCTAACTCGATAGTGACAGGATTCAAGGCTATCGCAGACTATTCAGAGTAAATTTATTATTTTTACTGCGGATAAAATAATTAGTTAGATATGTTGAGAATCGCCATAATAGTAACTGCCTGTATTTTGATTTCTAGTTGTTGCCAGAATCCAGATAATCAGGTAGATAATAATGAAATAAAGGTTGAGGCGAAGGTCTATGAAACAACAGAGTTGATGAGCGTTGTGATGAGGCTGTCTGGAGCCAAAGAGTATAATTTGTGCAACATCAACGAATATGCGGCTCAGGTGGACTCCTGTTTTGGTGCATTCAAGAATCACAAAGCAGTAAAGCTTGCCCAGAAGCTTCATGACAAGGGATTCAGCTATGACATGCCTATGAATACATCATTGAGGCTTGTTGTCAAGAATGGTCATATCAAATACAATCTTTGCGTGCGTTATGTTGACTATCATGGCAGGCTTAATACCTGGCAAGAGAGAAAAATAGTAAGGGCTCTTGACCGTTTCTATCGAGACACTCATTTTGGGGAGTTCTTTGCGGACCATACCGATCTTTATACTCAGGAGGAGAAAGCTTTTGCTCAGCTTCAGAAAGATATCGACTTCCGTTGGTTCGATTCTTTCTTTGGTCAGGTAGGCAACCTCCGTTTTGCTATCTCACTGAGTCTGCTGAATGGCCCCGCTAACTATGCTTCTAATATTGACTGGAAAGATGGTACTAAGACAATGAACTGCATCCTTGGCTGTGCTCCATTGAACGAATCCTCTAAAATTTCTTATGACTGGTTTCAGGTGGCTCCGATAGTTCTTCACGAGTTCTCCCACTCATACTGCAATCCTTTGAATGACAAGTATTGGGATGGAATGGAAAAAGTAGCCGAAGCCGCATTTTCCAAAGAAGCAGAGTTTTACACAAAGGGGGCCTACCCAAATGCGAATTATATGATGAACGAGTCCTTTGTTTGGGCTTCTGTGCTAAGATATATAGAATCACATCCGATGGAACCAGATGTTAATTCCTGGGATGAGGTAATAGAGTTTTATCTAAAAGATATTGTTGAAAATCGCAAGTTTACCCTTGTGCCTTCGATGGTTGAGGCTCTTGCTCTTAAGGAGAAAGGAGGATATTCCGATATGGATTCATTCATGCCAGTCTTCTGTTCGATGCTGCACGAGTAGCCTGAAGGACTGCGATTGAAGGAATCCGCCGCTGTGCGGCGCAGGGGGTTTGGGGGGCGCTTGGCCACCCAGTAACTCAGAGGCATCAGCCTTCGCTACAAAAAAAACCAGTTCGAATGAACTAGTTTTTCTTTGTAGCGGAGGCAGGACTCGAACCTGCGGCCTCCGGGTTATGAGCCCGACGAGCTACCAACTGCTCTACCCCGCGATATATTGGACTGCAAAGGTAAGGCTTTTTTCTAGAAATACAAATTAAATATTAAAACAAAGCCAGAGCACCGATTAATGTCAACACTACAGCAGAAATAAGTATGAAAGCTAATATTGCCAGCAATATACCAAGGCAACCCCATTTTTTGTCAGAACCCTCAGGAAGAGGATCCGAAATAAGCACACAAATGAGACCGACAATCGGAGTCAACAACACACTGAGAAAAAACGCCCAACCAAAGCCAAGCTTCCTCTTGCTACCGATAAGTCCAATCAAAACATCAATCAGACAACTGGTCAACAGACCAAAAATCACTAACAATACTGACATAATATTCGCTATTTAAAAAATGACACAAGCTTATCACAAGGCACAACAGACTGCTCACCTGTTGACATGTTTTTTATAGTCACAGAGCCTGCAGCCATCTCATCATCACCCGCAATCACCATAAACTGAATAGCCCTCTTATCCGCATACTCAAACTGCTTGCGCAACTTAGCATTATCAGGATATAATTCACAAGAAACACCTGCCTGCCTCAACTCAACTGCCAAAGGCAAAACATAAGCTGCCTCTGAGGCTCCCATATTGGCAAACAACACAGTCGGAGCACTATCCAGAGCCTGAGGATATTTATCAAGGCCCAATAGCACATCATATATTCTATCTGCACCAAAAGAGATACCCACACCTGAAACATTCTGCAAGCCGAAAATACCAGTCAAATTGTCATATCTGCCACCACCACAAATACTTCCGATGGCATAATCCAAAGCCTTAACCTCAAAGATTGCTCCTGTATAATAATTCAAACCTCTAGCCAAAGACAAATCCAATTCGTAACCAATTTTTATGTTTGCAGACTCTATTAGGCCAAAAAGCTCTTTAATCTCTTCTATACCCTTCATACCAACTTCAGATGTAGCCAAAATGCCACTCATGGCCTCAATCTTTTCTGAGGAAGAACCTTTGAGCAAAAGAGCAGGCTCAATTACAGCAATTTGTTCCAAAGAAAGACCTTTGCTCATCAACTCTTCTTTGACTGCATCCAAGCCGATTTTATCAATTTTATCAATGGCAACAGTAATATCAATAATCTTATCTGAGGCCCCTGCAACTTGAGCTAGGCCGGATAGCAACTTTCTATTATTGATTTTAAGGCATACGTTAATACATAATTTTTGAAAGACCATATCTACGATCTGCACCAATTCTAATTCATAAAGCAACGAATTGCTGCCTACTACATCCACGTCGCACTGATAGAACTCTCTATAGCGGCCTTTTTGTGGGCGATCGGCTCTCCAAACAGGCTGAATCTGATAGCGTTTAAAAGGGAAATGCACTTCATTTTGATGCTGAACTACAAAGCGGGCGAAAGGCACAGTAAGATCATAACGCATACCCTTTTCGCAGACCTTCATCGACAAAGCATTGCTATTTGAAAGCATTTCAGGCTCAACTCCTGCAAAAGCATCACCGGAATTAAGCACCTTAAACAAAAGTTTGTCACCTTCATCACCATACTTACCCAACAACGTACTAAGGTTTTCTATTGAAGGAGTTTCTATTTGTGAATAGCCGAAAAGACGAAAAACAGAACTAATTGTAGAGAATATATAATTACGACGAGCCATCTCCATCGGGCCAAAGTCGCGTGTACCTTTCGGTATTGAGGGTTTCTGTGCCATATTTTTTGTATATACAGCCGTAAAATTAATTAAAATGATTATTTTTATGAAATTAAAAAAATCAATATTACAATGAACAATTTTTGGAAGATTTTACTTGGCTCACTATTAGGCTGTTTAATAGCTCTTGGGCTAATCTTTTTTATCTTCATGGGCAGCATTGGCACAATGGCTGCCGCATCAGCATCAAAAGTTTCAGCTATTCCAAGCTCAGCTATTCTTAAAATAGATTTTTCAAACAGCATTTCTGAAAAGGGACAAAGTTTGTTTAGTGTAAGTTCTCTGAATAACTTATCTATGGATGAAAGCATGACTGCCCTCAGTGCTGTCAGGTCAATTGAAAAAGCCGCCATCGACCCTTCAATCAAGTTTATCTACCTAAACACAGATAATATGGATGTAAGCATCAGCATTGCTGAGGAGCTTCGAAAAGCCCTGTTAGATTTCCGCCAAAGCGGCAAACCTGTAATAGCTTATGCTAATACCTATAGCAATTTAAGCTACTATCTGGCCTCAGTAGCTGACAAAGTCATTATCAATAGTTATGGCGACGCCATGCTCACAGGAGTCAGCACCAATATCGTAT
>JAAZCF010000060.1 GCA_012513425.1 Bacteroidales bacterium | reverse complement strand
TGGACCCAAACGATCTTGTGAACAATTATATGATTAAAGCTATGGAGGAAATCGGCGCCAAATTTGAGGCAGGCCAGGCTTATGTTCCAAATCTTCTTATGGCTGCTCGTGCTATGAAAGGCTCATTGGAAATTTTGAAGCCTCTTATGCAGAACACCGGAAATATAACATTGGGAAAGGTACTTATTGCTACAGTCAAAGGCGATTTACATGATATTGGAAAGAATTTGGTGGCTTCCATGCTTGAAGGTTGTGGCTTTGAAGTGATTAATCTAGGCGTTGATGCTACTGATCAAAAGATTGTTGATGCTGTCAAACAGTATCAACCTTCAATCTTGGCGCTTTCAGCCTTGCTCACGACAACAATGGGCTATATAAAAACAGTAATTGATGCTCTTAGTGCCGCCGGTCTTCGCGACAATGTTAAAATCATGGTTGGCGGAGCTCCTGTATCAGCTGCTTTTGCTTCAGAGGTTGGGGCAGATGGCTATAGCTCAAATGCTAATGAGGCGGTTGCTTTGGCCAAAAGCTTGATATAGATGGATTCAAAACAGCTATCAATGGGCGATATTTCGCTTGATATGAGTGAAATATATCGTTCTATGGGATATGGCTCCGAGCCTGACCCTCAAATGATAGCCACTGTTGAAGCCTTGTTGGTTCGTTTTAATCCAATAACAAAGCCTCGATTTAGATTTATCGAATCAACTATTGATGGTCTCTCTCCAAAAGGTATAATAATGAAAGGATTGTCGGGGGCAGAAAAATATATATTATTTGTCGCAACTGCCGGCATGGAGTTCCAAGAGGAAATTAACTCTTTGATGCAAGAAGGAGATATTGTAAACAATTATGCTGCGGACCTTATTGGCAGTGAGATTGCAGAGGCTACGGTTAGAGAGTGTGTTAAAGCCGTACAAGCGACATATCCATCCCTTGGAGTAAGTAATCCTTATAGTCCGGGATATTGTGGTTGGAATATCACTGAGCAGCAAGTTATTTTTGAAAGATTTAGGCAAGATAATTGCGGCATCATTCTCAATGACTCCTGCCTGATGTATCCCATCAAATCAGTCAGTGGCATTATAGCAGTAGGAGCCGCAGTTGAAAAAAGAGAATATGGTTGCGCAATTTGTGGACGAAAAGATTGTTATAAAAATAAACTAAAAAATGAATGTAAATAACTGGAAAAAAAAATTAATAGCAGATTCACGCCGCATTGCCGTGCCTGTTATGACTCATCCAGGCATTGAAATGATTGGCAACAACGTAAAAGAGGCTGTAAGCTCAGGGAAAGTCCATTTTGAGGCAGTAAAAGCTCTCAGTGAAAAGTACCCTCTACCTGAGGCGATGACTTCTATCATGGATTTGAGTGTGGAAGCTCAGGCTTTTGGTTCATTGGTGTCATTCAGCTACGACTCTATTCCATCTGTGGAAGGTCGTCTTGTGGAAGATGCTGCCGGTATCGATGCTTTGCAAGTGCCTTCATTAGATAGCGCCAGAGTACCGGAATATCTTCAGGCAGCCAGACTTTCCACCACTATAGCTAAGCCTGTTTTTGCCGGTTGTATTGGTCCTTTTTCGTTGGCTGGCCGTCTTTATGGCATGACTGAAATCATGATGGGCATTTATATTGAGCCGGAAGCAATGCATGTGCTGTTGGAAAAATGCACAGAATTCCTCATTCAGTATGTAAAAGCAATAAAGGATTGTGGCTCAATAGGCGTAATTATGGCCGAGCCGGCTTCTGGTCTAATATCAAATGAAGATTGTCATGTGTTTTGCACTCCATATGTTAAAAACATAGTTGATGCATGTCAAGATGAGAACTTCGCAATAGTTCTTCATAATTGCGGTAATACAGGACATTGTACGGAGTCTATGGTTGCAACTGGGGCTTGGGGTTTTCATTTTGGTAACAAGATTGATATGTTACAAGCTTTGGAAGATTGCCCTCAGGATGCTCTTGTGTTTGGTAATCTTGATCCTGTGTCTGTGTTTAAACAAGCTGATGCTGACACTGTTTACAAACTTACCTCAAATCTTCTACAAGCAACGGCAAAATATCCTAACTTTGTACTTTCTTCTGGTTGTGATACGCCTCCTGGAGTGAGTGAAGAAAATATTGATGCATTTTATAAGGCTTTGGAAGATTTTAATAATGAAGCAAATTCACATTGATAATATCAAATGTCTGGACAAAGCTGCTGAAGCTTTTGCAGAGGCAATTGGCGATTATAAAGTGATTGCATTTTATGGTAGTATGGGCGCAGGAAAAACCACATTTATTACTGCATTATGTCGTTATTTTGGTGTTAATGACGATGTCTGCAGCCCCACATTCACCATTGTAAATGAATATTTGGCCGATAGCGTTGGAAGAATCTACCATTTTGATTTTTATCGTATAAATGGATTAAGAGAAGCAGTAGATATTGGTTTTGACGAGTATTTGTACTCTGGCAATCTTTGCTTGATTGAGTGGCCTGAAAAAGTGGAAGAGTTGTTGCCTGAGGATTGCTTGATTGTCAGAATTGAGCCCCAGAGCGATGATAGCCGTGTTTTAACGATTGAAAATATTTAAATAATACAGATATGGGCATCAGTTTTTTACCTAAACCATCACACAGAGTGTTTAAATATCAGCCTCGCTATTGGGATAAACAAGAGGAAGAGATGCAAAAGCGCTATAAAAAATTTGGCAAAGATTATAAGCCAAAAGATAAATGGGAACCTGCAGACACTGAGACCGTTGCAAAAGAAGAGCCTGTCAACAAGCTAAAACGCGGTGAATATGTGCCTGGTAAGCACATATGCGACTCGTATAGGGAAGGAATTGGAGGCGAGCGTAGCAAAGAACGTAATTCTTTGGTAAAAAAGCTTATAGTGTTAGTCTCTTTGGGATTAATGATTATGGTTGCTTATTATCTTGCACAAGGACTTACAGATCTTTTCAAATAACAATGATTAATGTACTGCCGGGCAATTTAGCAAACCTGATAGCTGCCGGAGAAGTGGTGGGCAGACCGGCTTCTGTCCTCAAAGAATTGATGGAAAACAGCATAGATGCTGGTGCTGATAACATTTCTGTATATGTGGAAGATGCCGGCCGCACAGTCATCAAAGTGATTGACAATGGCAGTGGCATGGACACAGAAGATGCTAAAATATGCTTTGAACGTCATGCCACCTCAAAAATATCTTCTCCAGAAGATTTAGAAAAAATAATGAGTTACGGCTTCAGAGGAGAAGCTTTAGCATCAATAGCTGCTGTGTCGAGAGTGGTTCTCAAAACTCGCAGAGAGCAAGATGAAGTTGGCGTGGAGGTGCATTGCACACAATCGCAGATTCAACTTTGTCAACAAGTAAGCACACCAAAAGGCTGTATTATTGAAGTTCGTGATTTGTTTTATAACACTCCTGCAAGAAGAAAGTTTCTTAAAACAGAAGCCGCTGAGCTGCGCCATATAGTGCAAGAGTTCGGTCGTGTGGCTTTAACACGTCCTCAGATAGCTTTCTCTTTGACTCACAATAATAAGCAACTTTACAATCTGCGTCCTGTGCAGATGTTTGTGCAGCGCATTGCAGATTTTTGCGGAATATCTCTTGTCAAAGAGTTGGCTGCTGTTTCAACCGATACCTCTTTGGTCAATGTGAGTGGCTTTGTTGGCAATCCTACAGATGCCCGCAAGACTCTTGGCAACCAATATCTATTTGTAAATGGCAGATATTTCCGCAGTCCCTACATTCATAAGGCAATTTGCCGTCCTTATGAAGATTTGTTGAAAGAAGGGCAGACTCCTAGTTATTTTCTTTTCCTTGATGCAGATCCTTCTAGGATTGATGTAAATATTCATCCAGCAAAGACAGAAGTCAAGTTTGAGGATGAACAAATGATCTTTGAAATAGTAACTGCAGCTGTCCGCCAGACACTGGCAAGAAATGCTTTTACTCCTAGTATTGATTTTGAGACGGCTCCCACTATTGATTTTCCTGCAATTAGTAAAGAGGCACCTCACTTTGTGGTCCCTCCGAAGATAGACTTTGATCCTCTGTTCAACCCTTTTGATTTTGATGGTCCTCATGCTCAAGTTCAGCAACAGCCTTTACCATCATCCAATTCGATGGATTTGTTTGTTCAGGGTAAATATATAATTGCTCAATCTGACCATGGACTGATGATTGTTAGTGTTCAGAAAGCCCGCGAACGGGTGTTCTATGATAGCTTCTTCCCCAATTTAGCAGAAAAAGAGCCTGTAGTGGAGCAAACTTTATACCCTATGACGATTAGTTTGAGCCCTGAAAATCACTTTCTTGCTATAGAGAATATAGATGTTTTTGGCAGGTTCGGCTTTGATTTGAGAGATTTAGGACAGAACGATGTGGTGTTATATGGCCTGCCTTCCGGCATGAGCTGCGAGAGAAAGGGTGTAGAAGACACGCTGATAGAGCTATTAAGTGCTCTCCGCCGAGGCCTTATTGGAGAAACAATAGCTCAAGATACTGCCACTTTGGCACATTCGGCGGCTATGTCAATGCAAAATATGCCTACAAAAGCCGAGGCACAATTATTGGTGAAGGAATTGATGGATTGCCGCCAATGTGCAGAAGCACCTACCGGCGGAAAAACCTTCACTATTATTACAAACGAAGAAATAGATAAATTAATATGAATGGATTTTGGAGAATGGTCACCCCGGTGGTCAAAAATTTGATAATAATTAATGCAGTTATTTGGATAGCAACAGTAATATTGGGAGATAGTTCATATCAATATCTGGCCTTATTCCCCTTTGAGTCGCAGTATTTCCAACCTTTCCAATTGGTGTCACATATGTTCATGCATGGGGGCTTTTGGCACCTATTCTTTAACATGTATACACTCATGATTTTCGGTACTGCATTGGAGCGTATGTGGGGAGGTAACAAATTTCTTGTGTTTTACTTTGTAACTGGTCTTGGTGCAGCATTGTGTCATAACCTTGTGTTGCATCTTCAGATAGAACATTTTATTCAGATTGGTGATATGGCTTCTGCCGCTATGACAAAAGTTATTCCTACAGTTGGAGCTTCTGGTGCCATATACGGAGTGCTTTTGGGGTATGCAATGCTTTTCCCAAATCAGATATTGCAGTTGATATTCCCGCCTGTGGCTCTAAAAGCCAAATATTTCGTCTTAATTTTCGGTGGAATAGAATTGATTACCGGCCTCACAGGCATGGGTGGAAATGTGGCTCACTTTGCTCACCTTGGAGGTATGCTCTTTGGTTTGATATTGATTCTATACTGGAAAAAAAAGAAAAGAATGTACAATTAATCGATGCCTAGAATCCGCACATATAAGGCTAGTGGCTCAAAAAAGAAGAGAAAGACTCCAAAAGTAAAGTATTCAAATACTTTCACTTTCGGTGCATTTCTTTTCAAAACCATAGTCATTGTCTTTGCTGTTGCTTTGCTTCTAGCTTATCTCTCAGTATACATAAAGTCCTCAGATCTTTCTTCCTTGATGTTTTTCGGGCTTTATTTTATTACAATCTTTTTTATAAATCTACTACTCTTTTTTGTTGCAGTCATCAAGCTCAAGAAGATTGCTTTTTTGTCTCTCATTGCATTGCTTCCGGCAATGTTTTACGCCGATCTTTTTTTCCGTCTAAAGAAAGAAGAGCCATTGCCTGATGGAGCTCCTCTAAAAGTGATGACCTACAATGTAGGCAGATTCTCTTCTGCTAAAGACGGGCTGGGGGTTGAGATGAATTTGGCAAGAATTGAAGATTTCGTAAAGGAAGAAAGTCCAGATGTGCTTTGTCTGCAAGAGTTTGCTGTCATTGATTCCACAAAGCTTGATATGTTGTTTGAAGATTTGCCACATAGTCATCATTTTTTGTTTAACAGCATTAGAAATGATTATGGCAATGTTATTTTCAGTAAGTATCCTTTGGTAGATAGCGGCGTTCACACCTTCGCCGAAAGCCGAAACTTATGTGTGTGGGCAGATATTGATGTTGATGGGCAATTAATTAGAGTGATAAACTGTCATTTTCAATCTACGGGAGTGTCACGTTTCATACAAAAATATACCAAACATTCAGATTTTTCTTCTGAAGTTAAAGAAGTACATGAGCAATTGTTGCAAAGCAATAGAAGGAGGTCTGCTCAAGTGGATGAAGTTCTTGAAAATTGTTCTAATTCCGACCATCCGGTATTGATTTGTGGCGATTTTAATGATACGCCTATCTCACGCACATATCATAAACTTAGTCAAGGAAGAAAAGATAGTTTTGCTGAGGCAGGGCAAGGTTTTAGTGCCTCCTATTCAATACTTTGGCCTCTATTGAGAATTGATTATATTTTATTCCCTATGGAATATGAGGCTTCAGATAATATTACTCATAAAGTAAAATACTCTGATCATTATCCAGTTAGTGCAATTATTTACAAATAGTTTTATACCATGGACGAAGATTTAAAAATGGAAATTGATGCTGCTGTTAAAGTACTTAAAGAAGGCGGCGTTATTTTGTATCCCACCGACACAGTGTGGGGCCTTGGATGTGATGCAACTAATGAAAAAGCAGTTGATCGTATCTATGAGATAAAGCGCAGAAGCAGCTCCAAGAGCTTGATAACATTGGTGGGTGACGTGGACATGCTTGGTAAATATGTAAAAGTGATTCCACAGATAGCACTTGAGCTCATTGAAGTTAACAACAGGCCAATGACGATTATTTATCCTGGAGCAATTTCTTTGGCAAAAAATGTAATTTCTGAGGATGGTAGTGTGGGTATTCGCATTCCGCAAAGCGAATTTTGCTGCCAACTTTCAAAGCGCTTTGGTAGAGCGATAGTATCCACTTCGGCAAATATTTCAAGCGAACCAACTCCTGAGTCGTTTGAAGATATTAATGCTGAGATTCTTGACGCAGTGGACTATACAGTAGATCCTTGCTATGAAGAAGGAGCAACTACTGTGTCATCCCAAGTGATAAAGGTAGGGTTAAATGGTGAAATACAAATAATTCGCGAATAATGGAGCTTTTCTACTCTAGAGACATTTCCGCTTGCTGTTGTTCTCTCGATGAAGAGGAGAGTCGTCATTGTGTGAAGGTTCTCAGACATGTTCAAGGCGATGTTATCCACATCGTGGATGGTTTTGGAAGTGTCTATGAGTGTCGAATTTCTAATCCTTGCCCAAAGGCTGTAGAGTATGAGATATTGTCTCGCACCGAGGACTATGGTTCTCATCCTTATTATCTTCACATGGCGGTATGTCCGCCAAAAAACATAGATCGTTTTGAATGGTTTGCCGAGAAAGCAACAGAGATTGCTATAGATGAGTTGACTCCTTTGTTTGGTGATTATTCAGAGCGCAAAGTGTTTAAAAAAGAGCGTTGCGAGCGCATTTTGATTTCTGCAGCTAAGCAATCTCATAAAGGAGCAATTCCTGTGTTGAATGAAGCGTGTTCTGTGAAGGATTTTCTGCAGCAAACTTTTGGTGATGAAACAGACAAATATATCTGTTATTGCGATGAGACTGAGTCGATAAATGTTCCAAAATTGTCTATAGTAGATTCTTTGAAGAGTTCAGCTTGCAACAATTATGTCATAATGATTGGACCAGAAGGAGATTTCAGTCGCGAAGAAATAGCCGTCGCTGTGTCTAATGGCTGGCACCCCATTTCTCTTGGTGAATCACGCTTGCGCATTGAGACAGCGGCTCTCACTGCTGTAGCAGCTGTATATTTGAATCATATTTCTTAACTTTATATTTATGAGTAAACTTAGAATTGGTAATGGCTATGATGTCCATGTGTTGGCTCCAGGCTATAAACTTGTATTGGGAGGAGTTGAGATAGACCATCCGAAAGGTTGTGTGGCACATTCTGATGGTGATGTTATTATTCATGCTTTGTGCGACGCAATGCTTGGCGCATTGGCATTGAATGATATTGGTTATCATTTTCCAGATACAAATGAAGAATTCTGCGATATTGACAGTCGGATATTGCTGTCCAGGGTTTGTGCTTTAGTGGCTGATAAGGGATATCGCTTGGTTAATGCAGATATAACTTTGTTGCTTCAACGCCCGAAAGTGGCACCTTATATTTTGTCTATGAGAGAGGCTATAGCAACAGTAATAGGCTCAGATGTTGAATGTATTTCTGTGAAGGCCACTACCACCGAAAATTTGGGCTTTGTGGGAAGAGAAGAAGGCGTTGCATCTTATGCAACAGTATTATTGGAAAAAGAATAAAAATTCTTACATTTGCCGGTCAAAACGCAAAAATACATATTGTGCTTGATGTTAATTGAGGTATGGTGTAATGGCAGCACAAGAGATTCTGGTCCTCTTAGTGGCGGTTCGAATCCGTCTACCTCAACAAAAAAGCTTGCAGTTGCCTGCAAGCTTTTTTGTTAACATTAGAGATTAAACTCCGCTGAAATTGCTGAAGCCACCATCTACTGCAAGGTTAATACCTGTGATGAAACTGGATGCGTCGCTACAAAGGAATTGAACAGCACCATTAAGCTCGTTGATATCACCGAAGCGGCGGAAAGGAGTATTATTGATAATCTTTTGGCTGCGCTCAGTTAGTGAACCATCAGGATTCATGAGCATCTTGCGGTTCTGGTCGCCAATGAAGAAACCAGGAGCAATAGAATTGACTCTGATCTTGTCGCCATATTTCAAAGCGCACTCAGCAGCAAGCCATTGGGTGAAGTTTGTTACAGCAGACTTGGCTGCAGAGTAACCAGGGATGCGGGTAAGAGGACGATAAGCATTCATTGATGAAATGTTGATGATACTACCGAAGCCTTGCTTAGCCATAATTTCAGTGAATACTACACACATATAAACTGTACCATTGAGGTTGAGGTTTGTAACGAAATCCCACTTTGGAATGTCCATCTCCCAGAAAGGTTGATCTGGTTCAAGAGTGGCACCGGGAACATTACCACCGGCGATATTGAGAAGGATATCAACTTTACCAAAATCTTTCATGATTTGGTCAGCTACATTTTTGATAGAAGGTATGTCGAGAACATTTGCTACATAGCCTTTTGTATCAACACCACCTAAAGCTTTTAGCTCTTCTACTCTAGCATCAAGCTGCTCTTGGCGAATATCTAATGCAACAACTTTTGCACCTTGTTCTACAAAATGGCGTGATATGCTGCCGCCAAGAACTCCACCAGCACCAGTAATAACAGCCACTTTGCCGGCGATACTAAACATATCGTTCATAATTATTTGATAGTTAATGATTTATATATTATTTTTCTGTGCCTTGAATGGTTTTGATTTTACCATCTTTATCATATTCAAGTTCAACAACCTTGACACTTCTAAGCCAAGATTTGCCCCCAGAAGGAACGCTGTCATGATGGAAAAGATACCATTTGCCTTTGAATTCAATGATACTATGATGAGTGG
>JAAZCF010000059.1 GCA_012513425.1 Bacteroidales bacterium | reverse complement strand
GCCTTTTTTATCTATAAAAGTTACTACTTGTTGTGAGGCTTTTTGCCTGATGTCAAGTTTGAGATCTGTAAGGAAGTCACTTATTTTTTTAAACTTATTCATTCCAAACGGTCTGAATCTATCAGCCGGTTGCCACAAGCGACTTTTAAGAGGTAGGATTACTTTATCTGTATCAATATAAAAGCCTTCTGTATTGTCCTTGGGGTTGAATCCTGGCCAGATATCTAAAGTTTCAAAAAGGACTTCTTGAGAGTTGCATAACTCAATAGGGTATATTTTGAGAAATTGCCTATCTCGAATGGCTTCATGGGTTTCGCTGTAAAATCGTTTTCCGCTCTGACCGTTAAGAGAATAATAAATGTCCTCAAGCTGATCATTATTGAAAGACATCGGGCTGAGGAGTCTAAATAGCCAGTATTTGATATGCTTCTCTTTAGAGAGCAAACTTATGTCAATCAAAGCCACAGGACCTTCTTGTTTACACAGCTGAGATTGCTTTTCCTCAAAAAGACTGTCTAACACAGCTTCAGCTTGGGCAAAATAGCCCATTTCTCTGGCAGAAGTCTCGAAAAAGGCAGGATTTATTTCTTGCAACTGAGGAAATACATTATGGCGGAGTCTGTTTCTGTGGAAAGAAACATCGCTGTTGCTGCTATCTTCTCTGTATGTCAAGCCTTTTGCTTTTGCATAATTCTCTATTTCCCCACGAGTAAATGAGAGTAAAGGTCTGATGATGGGGCCATTTGATTCTTTGATGCCGGAAAGGCCTTTTAATCCAGTGCCTCTGACTAGGTTGAGATAAAGAGTTTCAACAGAATCATTACGATTGTGAGCAATGGCAATGTATTCATAGCCATATTGCTGCATAAGCTTTTCAAACCAATCGTACCTGAGTTCTCTGGCAGCCATTTCTATTGAGATGCCTTTGTCGGAGGCATATTGGGCTGTGTCAAAACGAACAGTATGAATAACTTTGTTGTGAGCTTGGGCCCATTCCCGAACCAAAGCTTCGTCTTGATTGCTTTCAGAACCTCTGAGGCAAAAATTTACATGGGCCAATGCAAAGGGTAGCCCAACTTTGCTGTCTACAAAAAGTTGAGCCATACTTATAGAGTCGATACCTCCACTGATTCCGAGTAGGATTGGTTTGCGGCTGTCGCCAAGCAAACGTTTAATGATATTATCAAAAGCATCCTGCATATCAACAGAATTATTTGGATCCACCAAATGTGTAGGTGAAGCTCAAGCTAGAGATTTCTTTGAACTGCACACCGGAAATCATAACAGCTTTGCCTTGCTCGTTCAACACAATATTGCCATTGCTGTCTTTTTTTTCAATATTTTTGATATTGTCATCGTAGATAAAGTATGTTCTAAGAGTGACACCTAAAAATTTGGTCAATTGTGCGGTAATGTTGACGTCCCAGTTAACCTTGATATTCAAAGGATTATTCAAATAGTCGGAAAATAGAGTCAAGGTGGTGTTGGCGGTGAAATCTTTCACGGCAACTTTTGCATCCATCTTCAACTGCGCACCAAGTTCCCAACGGGTATATTGGTCAATAGCATTACCGAAAGTCTTCCTGAGAGTCGAATCCCTGACCATAACCATTTTCCCTGTCAAAGGGGCAAAGTTTAAGGAAAAGCTTTTGGTCGGGGTATAGTCAATACCAAGACCTAGAGAAGTATAAGCAGGCGCCATGAAATCAGAAATCCTTTGACTATTTTTAGTCGTTTTGTAGCCTGCTGCCAATTGAGTTCGGAAATTGTAAACAGCAGAAAAATAAAGTTTATCAGCTGCTTTGTAGCCAAATTTACTATCTACAATTATTCTGTCATCGCTTTTTTTAAAGCCGTCTTCAGTCATGTTTTGAATAAAACCATATCCCAATTGGGCTCTGTTTTCCCAAATAGTCTTATTCTTTTTAAAATTAGCATTGGCGTCAAAATAAGAGCTCAAAGATACTGAGCCGTAACCGCCGGCAGCCCAATCCATCAAAGACACTTGAGAAAAACCCAGTTGGGTAAGCAAACTTGTCTTCCAATAATTAGGCTTTGCTTCAACAGCAGTCGTGTCAACTTGCTGAGCATAAGCTGAAGTCAAGCTGAGCGCGAGAATGAATAATGCAAGAAACCTTTTCATATATAATTAATTAATAAGCTTTGGCGAAAATGACACGGCATGAACTTGGTTTGCCTGAGTATACACAAGTTCCGCTTTCTTCGCAGACAAAAGTGTCAATAGGAATGCAGCGAATAGTTGCATTTGTCTCCTCTTGAATCTTTTCCTCGGTCTCTTTTGTGCCGTCCCAATGGCATAGCAAGAAATAACCTTGTTCGATTTTTTCTTTAAACTCATCCCAAGTATCAACTTTAATGGTGTGTTGTGCACGGAAGTCCAAAGCTTTCTGGTAAATATTCTTCTGGATTGTATCCATAAGGGTAACAGCATAATCAGCCAAGTTTTCTTGAGGTATTGACTCTTTTGTGAGAGTGTCGCGGCGGGCAACTTCTGCCATGCCTGATTCAAGATCGCGAGGTCCGATAGCTATGCGGCAAGGAACTCCTTTGAGCTCCCATTCAGCAAATTTGAAGCCAGGACGAAGATTGTCGCGGTCATCAATTTTTACAGAAAGGCCTTTATTCTCCATTTCTATCTTGAGTGCGTCCATTTTCGCGATAATAGTCTTGTGCTCTTCGTCAGTTTTGAAGATAGGCACCATTACTACGTGGATTGGAGCCAATTTAGGAGGAAGAACCAAGCCATTATCATCGCTGTGAGCCATAACCAAGGCTCCCATAAGTCGGGTAGAAACGCCCCATGAAGTAGCCCATACATATTCCAAACCACCTTCTTTATTGGCATACTGCACATCAAAGGCCTTTGCAAAGTTTTGGCCGAGGAAATGTGAGGTACCTGCTTGCAGGGCCTTTCCATCTTGCATCATAGCTTCTATGCAAAGAGTGTCAAGGGCGCCGGCGAAGCGCTCGCTCTCTGTTTTGTGGCCGATAACTACAGGAACTGCCATGAAGTCACGAGCAAAAGTTGCATATACATTTACCATTTTTTCTGACTCGGCAATAGCTTCAGCTGCAGTGGCATGAGCAGTATGGCCTTCTTGCCAAAGGAATTCGGCAGTTCTCAGGAATAATCTTGTACGCATCTCCCAACGAACAACATTTGCCCACTGATTAATCAAAAGAGGAAGGTCTCTCCAAGATTTAATCCAATTTTTATAGGTGTTCCAAATAATTGTCTCTGAAGTTGGTCGGACAATCAACTCCTCTTCAAGCTTGGCAGAAGGGTCAACTACAACACCGCTGCCATCAGGGTTTTTCATCAACCTGTGGTGGGTTACGACTGCACATTCTTTAGCAAAACCTTCAACATGCTCAGCTTCACGGCTTAAGAACGATTTGGGAATGAAAAGCGGGAAATAAGCATTGCTGTGACCGGTGTTTTTAAACATCTTATCCAACGAATGTTGCATCTTTTCCCAGATCGCATAACCATAAGGCTTGATGACCATACAGCCTCTAACTGCTGATGATTCAGCCAAATCAGCTTTGACTACCAGGTCATTGTACCATTGAGAGTAATTTTCTGCCCTACTTGTAAGTTCTTTTGCCATGATAAATTGTATTTGGTATAAATTTTGATGATTTTATTTTGTATTTTTGTTCGCAAAAGTAATAAAAATAACTAACACAGGAGGTACTTATGAAAAACAGAATCTTTATCATGCTTATAGCAATGATTACTCTCAGCTCTTGTGGCTCATTTAGCTATTACTCATCCTCACCTTATGACGATGGGGTATACTACAGACCTGACAGAGAAATGATTGAAGCTGCCAGGATAGCAGAGGAGGAGGCAATTGCTGCCCGTGAAGCAGCAAAAGAAGCAGAGAGGTACACGGTTCATTCAGATGTTATCTATGCAAGTGATGTTCTTGAGCTTGCTGATGATGAAACATATGAAAGTCGTCTCAAAAAGTTTGATGACGATAACATTACTATCAATGTGAATGTCATTGACTTTGATGATTGGTATTCACCTTGGTACAATCCATGGTGGGGCACATATCGCTATGCTTGGTATTCACCATATCGTTACTATGGATATCACAACATGTGGTATGATCCATTCTACTACGATCCATTCTTCTATGACCCTTGGTATTATGGTTATGCTTGGAATTCTCCATTCTATTACGATAGTTGGTATCACAGCCCTTATATGTATTACTACGGCTATGATCCTTACTTTGCTTGGGGTTACGGCTATGGTTATGGCCCTGGTCCGGGTCCTGGATATGGTCCAGGCGGCAATGGCCATGGTCCTGCCGACAGAGATGTAGTATATGGAAGAAGGGGAGGTAATAGCGTACCGGGTTCAGCAGTTTCTTCAGGGCGCTCAAGCGGCTCTTATGCAGCAACCGGGTCTCGCCGCTCAAGCGGAGTGTCAAATTCAGTTGCCATGGCTTCATCTAAGGCATTGAATGAGTCAGCTACCAGTTCACGCAGAAAGTCAAATGGTTCTACTTTGTCTTCTGCAGCCTCAAGTTCAGATGCAGCAATCGGTTCACGCAGGTCTACCTCATCTACTTCAACCAGATCAGGTATCTCTTCAGGCGTATCTAACGGCGTATCAACGGGTGTATCAACAAGCACTTCAGGCTCTCGCAGATCTTCCGGATCTTCTGACTTGAATTCTAGCTCAACACGTAGTTCAAGTAGTAGCAGCAATTCAAGCTATTCCGGTAGCAGATCAAGCTCAAGTGGTGGTGGTTTCACAGGTGGTGGTTCCAGCAGTAGTGGTGGCGGATCAAGAAGCAGTAGCGGTGGCGGTGGCGGCAGACGCTAGAGTCACAACTTAGCTTTTCTTTTTACTTTTTAATTATCACAGTAATGAAAATATTTAATAAAACCATATTGGCATTGATGTTGATGGCGGTTTCGGCCATCGGCTTTGCACAAGATGCTGAGGATGCTTTTAACATTTCAGAGTTCCAATATATAGGTTCTGCCAGAACCTTAGGCATGGGCAATGCCTTTACTGCTGTGGGCGGTGATCTTGGAGCAATTTCAATTAACCCCGCCTCCAGCGCAGTTTTGAGAATGTCAGAATTTTCTATCTCACCTGCTTTTATTAATGCGAATGGAAGCGCAAACTATTTGGACGAAAGGAGCCGTAGCAGGTTTTCAAAATTTGGCTTGACAAACTTTGCTTACAACCAAAATCTTGAGATGGGCCGCAGTTTTGGCTTGGTAAATATAAATTTTGGAATGGCATTCAATAGAGTTAAGAGTTTTAACTCAATAACAACAGCATCCGGAAGAGTAAAAGCCGGAGAAAACGGATCATCTTGGTTGGCAGATAAAGCTTGTCAATTGGAGAACTATAATACGAACGACAGAGGTAATTATAACTCGGATATTCCATGGGCAACACAGCTTGCTTGGAATGCATACCTTATCGATGAGTTGGATGATGGCACTTTGCTCGGCTCTACAGAAAATATTGATGATTATGGCAATATTTTCTTAGCTGATGATATTTATCAGAATTTTACCCGTCAAACTAAAGGAGGAATTGATGAAATTGCTCTGAACTTTTCCGGAAATTGGAATGATAATTTGTATTTTGGAGTTAATGCAAACTTTTATTCAGTTGACTATGTTGTAAATGAATGGATGTCTGAGTCTTCATTCAAATCAAGTATTTTTGATTCTGGTTTTGAAAATTTTGAGCATAGTTATTGGCAATCAACATCCGGTTCAGGAGTGAATATCAAGGCTGGTATTATTTTCCTTCCTACTAAACATCTTAGAATCGGTGCGACTATCCAGACTCCAACTTGGTATACTCTCACTGACAATTGGCAAGAGTCAATTAGCAGCGAATTTGATAATGGGAACGAGGATTGGGCTGAAACTCCTCTTGGACAATATGATTATAGGGTAACCTCCCCTTTTAGATATTCTGTGGGCGCTGCCTATACTTTTGGAAGCAAAGGTCTTATCAGTGTGGATTATGAAGAGGCAGACTACTCTTCAATGTATATGACAGATTATTATGGAAGCAATGCTCCGTTTAGTGCCGAAAACCGATACATTAACAACAACTATAGAAAATTGTATTCGTTTCGTGCCGGAACAGAGTGGAATTTGTCTTCAGGGGTAACTGTAAGGGCCGGCTATTCATGTTATGAAAGAATTCGAAATCCTTATCAAGAATATGTCTCTTTTGGATTTGGCTTCAATTTGTCCAGATCTGCTTTATTTGATGTTGCATGGCAAGGCCAGGTAGATAATGTTGAGGATTTTACTCTTTATGATCAATACGCTGATACAATAAGAGTTCCCGAAGGTAGTGCTACAAATAAAAACAATAAACTTGTCTGCACTCTCAGATTGAAATTTTAATTATTCTATTTCACCTTTTGGGTACAAAAAAAAGATGGCTCGTTTAGAGTCATCTTTTTTTACGATTAAGGCGGGCTGGACATCTCGTAGGATAAAATCGTTGTAATATATTGAAATACATTTATTTGCAAGGATTATTACTGATATGCTTTATAAAATGTTTTTTCTGTGGGTTAACTAATGTGGTCCACAATGTCGTGAGAGTCCACACGCAATTGAATAACTGTAACGCTTGCGGTCGTCGTTTCGATGCCGGTATCCGACGTAAAGAATGGTCAAGTACTAAACGCTTCTTTCAAGGGCAAGCAAGACATTTCCTCAAATTCTTGCCCATCTGTTTTATTTTTTACTTTCTTTGTTTCTTTCGACTCAGAGTGTCTATTGCTGTGTTCTCAGAATCGCGGTTTTATAAACCTTTTTTTGAAAAGACTTATTGCCGTCCTAAATAGTAATCCTAAACTTTACATCCGCAAATATTGGCGGTCGTAAGTATGCTTGCAGCAACGTTGTGCCACGCTTTCGTGAGCGGCTTCGAGCGAAAGAAGGGGGTATGGAGAGGCACGGCAACAGCCGTGGTTGCAGCCAAGCATACTTATGCAAGCCATTTGCAGATGTGGTGAGTAACAGAATCCTTCACTGGGATTGAGATTCAGGTAGAACTCCAGACGGTTTTGGCCATAGAGTGCGATAGATGGGTCACTTTTCATTGGGACTCCTTACGGTTTTAGGGCAAAAGTGCGATAGACGGATTTATCGTAATCAGAAACGTTGTGTGGCTGTTTTTTCGCAATGTTATTTACCTGGTTTTTTTAGTTGGGATGGGCACAGCTTCCGGAATTGAGGAGCTCCGGCTACTACAGAGCAAGCGCTGCGAGGCGCTATCCTTTTTGAAGGAGTGTTCACAGGGAAGTAAATCACTATCAGCGATATCTGCAAAATAAGCCACGAAAGTTTTATTTCAACTTTCGGGGCTTTATTTTGTATTTTAATTATTAGAACTCGTATTGATAAGGCATTCTGGCGTAGAGCATCTTTGGATCATCGAAAAGTTTGAGCAGTTTCTCTGATATAGAAGTATTAATTTCTTCATCAAATCCGCTTAACTTGGAGATGATTTTCTCCATCAAAGACATTGGCATAGGAACACAAACCAATTTGTAATTGTCAATGCCGGCTGCAGCAGACGCATAGTTAATAGCATCCAACAAGCCGCCTTTTTCGTCTGCAAGGCCAATTTGCAAGGCGTCGCGACCAGTCCAAACTCTACCTTGAGCTATCTCATCGACTTTTTCAACAGGCATGTGTCTTCCTTCTGCGACAAGCTCTGTGAAGTTGGTGTAGACCTTTTCTACCATTTTCTCCATATAAGCGACCTCCGCATCATCAAGCTTGCGCATACTGCTGAACATGTCGCTATGCTTATTGGAACTGACACTACCATTGTTAATCTTGAGGGTTTTTTCCAATCCGCCACCGATATTCGGTATCATTGAGAATACTCCGATGGAGCCGGTGAGAGTGGTGTTATTGGTGAAAATATAGTCTGCATTGGCACTGATCCAATATCCACCTGAGGCTGCATAGCCGCCGTAGCTGGCAATTACAGGCTTGGTGGCCTTTAGGTTTAAGAGTGCTCTGTTGATAATCTCTGCTGCCTGGGCGCTGCCGCCGGGGGAGTTAACTCTGAAAACGACTGCCTTTACTGTAGAGTCTTTTTCAAGTTTAGTAAGTCTTGCTGCAAGTCTTTCTCCAATGATGTTTTCATCATCTCCATCCATTACGATTTCGCCATCGGCATAGACTACAGCTATTTTGTCTTTGGCTTTTGGATTATTGTTGGTTCTGAGTGTTGCATAGCTTTGAAGGTCAACGAAAGCCAATTTTTTACTATCATTTACCCCAAATAAGTCACACATATAGTCTTCCAATTCATCAGTGTACCAGCATTGGTCCACAAGACCTCTTTCTTGAAGGCTTTCTGCGTCAAGAAGCTCCAGGCCATCAACCCATGAATTCAATTGTTCTTGGCTGAAGTCGCGACTGGCTACAATTTCTTCAGCTAATGAAGCCCAGATACCATCAACTACGGCTTGATTCTGTTCGCGATTTTCATCTGTGAGGTGGTTTTTTGTAAACTGCTCACCGGCGGCTTTGTATTTGCCATGGCGTATGAGCTGCATTTCCACACCGAGCTTGTCGAGAAGGTCTTTGAAG
>JAAZCF010000058.1 GCA_012513425.1 Bacteroidales bacterium | reverse complement strand
GCCGGCGGCTATAACCAAGACGACCCTCGCTATGTGATGGACGAATGGGGCCGTTATCAACCCGCTGTCAACAGGTTTCCTTCTGCAGCTGATGGTAAAGGTTTCAAAGAGATTGCAGATTATATACATTCAAAAGGATTGAAGTTTGGCATCCACATCATGCGTGGGATTCCAAAAGTTGCTGTTAAAGCCAAAACTCCTGTGAAAGGTACCGAAGGCATCACTGCAGACATGATTTACAACGAAAACATGCTATGCTACTGGCTGCGCGACAACTACACTGTTGACGCAAGTAAGCCAGGCGCTCAAGAATATTACAACTCATTGTTTGAACTATATGCTTCGTGGGGAGTAGATTTTATCAAAATTGATGACCTTTCTTCTCCATATCATAAAGATGAGATTGAGCTTATCCGCAAGGCTATTGACCAGTGTGGCAGACCTATTGTACTCAGTACTTCTCCAGGTGCTACTCCTGTTGCTGAAGCAGATCATATCTCAACCCATGCCAATATGTGGCGTATGGTAAATGATGTTTGGGACATATGGAGAGATGTCACTCATTTGCTTCAAGTTGCAAAAGGTTGGTATCCATACATCGGTCAAGGAACATGGCCAGACTGCGATATGATTCCTTTGGGAAGAATTTCTATTCGTGGTGAAAGAGGCGAAGAACGTCAAACTCGCCTTACACCGGACGAGCAATATAGCCTTATAACCCTATTCACAATCTTCCGTTCTCCATTGATGTTCGGTGGCGACCTTCCAAGTATGGACCCATTCACACTATCGCTACTAACTAACGAAGAAGTGCTCAAAATGCACGCGCAAGGCACAAATGTTCGCGAGCTTTTCGACAATGATGACATCATGGGCATTGGCTCTGAGAATGCAGTCACTGGAGAAAAATATGTTGCAATTTTCAATGTAGGTGAAGAAGAAAAAGATGTTGAATATGCTCTTTCAGAAATTGGCATTGAAAAGAAAGCCAAGCTTACTGATATGTGGAGCGGCGAAAGCCTCGGCAAATCTGCTGTTATATCCAAAACTCTTGCCCCTCACGCCAGTTTATTGTATAAAGTTTATTAATTGATGCCATTTTTTCAAGTAGACATAAACACTCTGAACCGGCTTATTGCAATAGCTTTGAGCCGGGGCGGAGACTATGCAGATCTCTATTTTGAATATGGAGAGCTGGAAGAAATGAATCTTCGAGACTCTAAGGTCAACTCTGCAGGCAAACATATTGACTACGGAGTTGGTATCAGGGTGTTGAAAGGCGAACAGACCGGCTATGCCTACTCAGAAAGCACTGAGTGGAGCCAAATGGAAAAAGCAGCCAGAGCAGCAGCAGCTATTGCTGACAACAGTCATTCTGCCCTTTCCCCCAATCCTCTTAACATAACAACTATCAAAGGCGGAAGTTATTATTCTACAACTGACAATTGGAGTAAACTGCTCAATTCTGACAAAATAGCCTATCTGCAAAAACTCAATGAAATCATCCATTCACTTGACAGTCGCATAACAAATGTCAGTGAAGGCTTGTGCTACGCTTTTGATCGTTTTTTATTTTACAACTCTCTGGGAGAAATTGCAGAGGACTGCGGGCCAACTATTTCGCTATCTGTGAGCGTTGTTTCCAAAGATGGCAGTCGTAGCGAAAGCGCATCTATTTCCAGAAGTTTCCGTATGGGGAAAGAGTTCCTCAGCGATGATTTGCTCAATGAATTAGCTCATAAAGTAGTAGATAAGTGCTCCTTCTTGTTCAAGGCAAAGCAGGCAAAAGGTGGCAAAATGCCAGTAATAATGAATGCAGGCGGCTCTGGAATATTTCTTCATGAGGCCATTGGTCATTCATTTGAAGCAGATTTTATTCGCAAAGGAACATCTATTTTCAGCGACAGCCTTGGCAAAAAGATATGCAATGAGAATATCTCAGTGATTGACGACGGCACGATTCCTTTCAAT